>DASPQI010000396.1:0-5102 GCA_035625045.1 Syntrophales bacterium
ATACATTGGATAAAGTCTTTTTTGTTCCTCAATCTGAAACTGAATACTTTTGATCTTTTGATCTAAACGCGCTAAAGAAAACTGCTTTGGGACAACCCCTGCAAGAACAACAAAAAGGATGCCGGACAGGCATATCAGTGCATAGATAATGGTGCGTCTAGGAGTTTTTGCGTATATTTTTTCCATGGTCGGATTCTAACCTATTTGCATATCAATGACAAAGTATAGAATTTCAGTCTTTTTAAATGGCTCGATGTTATTTTTCTGGACACTGACCTGGCGGAATATTGGTGATGCCTCCAACTTCATAACATATCCAGCCAACGATGACTCAAGCGTCTTCCTGTCACCTAAAACAACACCCTCAAGCACTACATGTTTTAATTCTTCCTTAGCAGTTTCCTTTTTTAACTCTTTTACAGACCCCTTACCCGATGGAACTGTACCTACATGTGCCCTCAGATTTACGAGACGAATATTTGCCGGGGTCAATAAAGACAATTCTGAGATAACGGCCATCCCAAGATATTTATCACTATATTCCTTATAAACCTGTTCCCTCTTTGCAGCATCCGCGGCAATTTGTGATATCAAACTCTGATCGATACGGGGGACATTTTGTGACAACTGTCTTTCAAGCCCTGCTATTTGTGCTTCTTTCTCACGGGCTTCTCTAGTCTGGTATATATAGAAACCAGAAGAAAGGAATGTAACAATAATAAATACCGTCACAATGATACGATTAGCACGACCGATATTTGCTGCCCTTTCTTTGTCTTTAAATCTAAACATAAGATTAGGTGTGTAAGCATTATCTGAAAGGGCAAGTCCCAGAGCTGGAGTTAAAGCAATCCTTTCTGATGCAGAAAGCTGTTCCATACTTTTTACTGTAAATGGCAGTTTCAGTATGAGGGGATCCGGCAGGTCACTTTTAATAGCAAGCTGATCACCTATATATTCTATAATGCGCTTTGAAATATCCATAGCACTCGAAATATATATTTTATCAACCCTTTCATAATTGAGATTCACTCTAAAATGTTCAAAAGTCCTTTCTGCCTGCCTGACTATCCTTTCTATTGCAGGTAAAATGATCTCAAATTTTTCTTCGTCTTTAAGCTCAAATCCGACATCCTGTTCAGTTAAAGGCGGGGAGCTAGGGCCGATGCTGAAGAGAACTTTTCTTGCCTGTTCCACGTTTACCGGTGATCTCTTCCCTTCTATTTCCGATTTCACATACCCAGTATCCTGGAGCCGTTCCATCACTGTTTCCACCATGCTGTTAATCCCTGCCTTTATGCCCCTAGTCATAATAAGCTTGCCACCGGCATAAATATCAATACGGGAGAAATCATTACCGATAAAAAGGCCGGCAATTGTACCTTCAACAGCAGACGGCATCCATCCTGCTTTAAATATATTTTGTATCGCAAACGGTGTGATCGATATTCCGGTTAATGGCAGGCCTATTTGGGAAAATAATCCTTTTAACTCATCAACCTCCTCCTTTGGCGCAGTATAAACCATAGTCAACCATTTGCTTACGCCCTGTTCAACAACTTCCCCCTGAATTTCAAAATCAAAGATTGTATCCTTCTCATCAAAAGGGGTTTCTTTTTTAATCGTCCAGTAAACAGCATTCTCTATTCGTTTTTTTGCCACTTTTGGAATATGAATATGTCGTACATTTACCCTTGCTGCAGACATGATAGCCCATAGATTTACATTTTTATATACTCCACAAAATCCGTTTATTTCAGATTTTAAGAAATTGGTGAATTCAGAAGATTTCTTGTCATGAGTAAATGGAATGCTTTTATAGGCAAGCATTTCCCAATTTTTATCAGCCAATTTTGCAATTTTTACCAGCCTTAGGTATTTATGACCGATGTCGATACCGACATTGACTGATTTCTGGAGAGGAGAAATTTTAAGCGAATTGAATTTGAATCTTTTCTTTAATGGATCAATTTTAGATGTATCTATAGACTTAATATCAATATCATCTTTTTTATTACGAATGACGTCAAGAAGTCTTTCTGTAGAAGTAATATCTTTCAAACGAGACAATATAGTACTCCTCTTTCGTTATTTCTACACCCTTTCAAATTGCATTATGACAAAGTGCTGATAAGTTTTCTATTGTCTTCTCTTATTTTTAGTATTTCGGTAATTTTCTAGATGAAGTTTAGCCAGATCCATATATTCAAATGGGAAATGTTTCAAAATCCTCACACCATACTTGATTTCAGGTGGTTCGGGAATAATCCCCTTGTGAATATAATCCCTTATCGTCTTAGACGAAACTCCGAGCTGCTCGGCAGCATCAACAATTGTATAATATGTCTTCCCCTTTATTATAATCATATCTCACCCCTGAGGTCAGAGTTTTCATCAATTCAGAAAGGTAGCTTGGGTACGAACGTATCATACCTTCCGAACCCCGTCAATTCTTTTTATGGATTTTATTAGGTTTACTTCAGAAAGGATTCTAGGATTCTTGGATTCTAGGGTTCGAGGTTTAAGAGTAACTAGTTAAAGGTCATATTTTATGAGCATGGAGACTAAGATAAAAGGTTTATCTAAAATAAAAAAAGGAGAACGCTTTCTCAGCGAACTCCTCATGATTCTTTGGAGGCGGCATCCGGACTCGAACCGGAGTATAACGGTTTTGCAGACCGCTGCCTTAGCCACTTGGCTATGCCGCCAAATAAATGGAGCGGGCGAACGGATTTGAACCGTCGACGTCTACCTTGGCAAGGTAGCACTCTACCCCTGAGTTACGCCCGCTCATAGATTAAAATTTCTATATCAAATTCAGTTATTTTGTCAACAGAAAAACGCTGCTTAATTTCCTTTTGCGCTGATACCGGCACTCATTTCCACCAGCCATTTTATGGATTCCAGATATAATGACATGCCATGGGAAAAAATATCATTGTGATTCGCACCGGGAACCTTCAGAAATTTCTTGGTACGAGACGGACAGGCTTCAAACAGGAGACGCCCCTCTGAAAAAGAGATTATATGATCATACTCAGCGTGTATAATCAGCGTTGGTCTATCAAAGCTACGGATTTTGTCTATGTTACGAAATCCCTGTTCTTCTTTGACGCCTATAGCCTCCATATTAATCCCCAGAAGCCGAAGAAGAGGAGCAGCATAGGCAAAACCGCTTTCAATAATGATGCCGTCGATTTCATTTTTGAAATGTGACGCCAGTTCTAAAGCTGAAGCGCTGCCAAGCGATCTACCCATCGCTATAAACGGACCGTTGTATCCTTTATCCCGAAGCCATTTTTTTGAATAATCAAAGATTACATGACAGTCACGCATCATAGTTGTGACTGTTGGTCTCCCGGTAGAGAGACCATAGCCGCGATAATCTACAGGGAGAAAATTTATACCTATATCGTTATATAGAACTCCCATATCATTATAATCCGCTACAATCTCGCCGTTGCCGTGAAAGAAAAGCACGTTGGCAGCTTCCATCCCCGCTGAATGAAACCTAGCTCCAACAACAACATCCTTATCCACTGGGACAAGTATCGACTCAACAGATTCACCCGATATCGATGGGCCCCATTCTGGTCGCGGATAAAACAAAGACGCTGTAATTAGCGGATTATCAAACGCGGAATAGTCGATCTTGGATATATTAATCAAACCCATCTAAGTTACTTTCTGATGACTTCTCTATAGAACTTCAAAAAGTAATCCAAGCCTGAGTAAACAGATAATACAAGGGCAAGATAAAGTATAACCGTACCTACGATATGGGCGTCCACACCAAAGAACTGATAATGAATCATAAGGGCGGATACGGCAAAGATTTGACACAGGGTCTTTTGCTTACCAAGGTTGCTGGCTTGAATAACAAAACCCTCCGAGGAGGCGATAGCCCGTATGCCATCGACGGCGAAATCCCTAATAATAATAACAGCGACAATCCATGCAGGGATACGACCTATAGGAATCATAAGAATCATCGCCGTATTTACGATTAGTTTATCCGCTATGGGATCTAAAAATTTTCCCATCACCGTGACAATCTCATATTTTCTGGCCAGATATCCATCAAGGACATCTGTAAGTGCAGCCATAATGAATAAAATCGTGATCGCAAGGCTCCCATTCTGTCCGGGAGAGAGAAGCAGAAAAAATAATGCCGGGATAATAGCAATCCTCAACAGAGTTATTCTATTTGGAAAGTTCAAAAGCGCCCCCTTCTCCATTGTAATTGGAAAACGGCTAAACGATTTTTTTAAAAGACCAATCATATCAACATGCTCATCTCTATTTACTATTTCTTAGGGATTTTTTTCCAGTCCGCCAAAAACATATCTATTCCCTTATCCGTCAGAGGATGCTTTGCAAGCTGTTCAATTACTTTAAATGGTATAGTCGCAATATCCGCACCCATTAGAGCAGCTTCAAGAACATGACGCGGATGTCTCACACTTGCTACGATAACTTCCGTTTCATAACCGTAATTATTATAAATCGTGATGATCTGTTCCACTATTTCCATACCGTCATGACAAACATCATCAAGCCTGCCTACAAACGGGCTGACGTAAGCGGCGCCGACCTTTGCCGCCATTAACGCCTGAATAGGTGAAAATATCAGGGTCTGATTAACTTTGATGCCTTCACCAGTAAAAATTTTTGTAGCTTTCAATCCCTCTGTTGTCATGGGGACTTTGATGACAGCATTTTCGCCCAATTTTACCAGTTCCTTCCCCTCACGAACCATTTCCAGGGCTTCCGTGCTGACTACTTCCAAACTCACCGGCCCATCAACCGCCTCAAGAATCTCCTTCACAACTCCTTCAAATCCTCTGTTTTCCTTTGCAATCAGTGAAGGATTTGTGGTTACCCCGTCAACCATTCCAAGGTTGATACCGTTTTTAATTTCTTTAATATTCGCCGAATCAATGAAAAATTTCATAAAGACTCCCCTGCCTTTTTAACCGGATTCTCCAGTAAATATTTTTCAAAACAATTTTGACTACAGAAATATATCGTCTGCCCTTCGATCGACTCCTTATAAGCTTGACTAACAGGCACGTATTTATGACAGTACGGATCTTCAACAA
>DASPQI010000397.1:0-2191 GCA_035625045.1 Syntrophales bacterium
ATAATGAATGAGGAATAATCCCCGAAGCGATGAGGTCCTTTTTTGATAGATGTATTCTCTTGTTCCTTGATTTCTGTTTTCGTGGTTTCTGATCACCGGCTAACTGACAGTAACAGGATGGATGTACCTGCGGCTATTCCCACCAGAAACCATAAAAATTTCCACGCAATTTTTTTCTTATTTTCCATTGAGACCTCCTCAAAAGACCATCTTCTGTAAAGGAATTAAGGGAGAAATTTTAAATTATTTATTATCCTTTATCATGGATCAGATCAATCACTGCGATTTCCGGAGGTGAGAGAAAGCGGATAGGCGGTCCCCATGTACCGGCTCCCCGGCTTACATATAAATGAGAGTGATACGGTAGGTTGAAATATCCTCTGTTAAAAGGAAAAAAGAGCTTCGTAACAAAATTGAAGGGGAAAATCTGTCCTCCATGTGTATGTCCGGAAAGCTGCAGATTAAAATACCCGGCGGCATCATTATCTACATCCGGCTGGTGCTTGAGCAGGATGGTAAAGTACTGTCCGGAAAGTCCTGACAGCAGAACTTTTTCCGAAACCGGTCGGGCTAGACCAAAACTGATTCCAGTAGGATCATCAACACCGGCGATATTGATCATTCCCGCCACATTCAGGCCCTCTCCTCGGAGTACAACAAACCCTGCGTCCTTCATAAAGGCAACGGCCTGGTCGATACCGGCAAAGAATTCATGATTACCCGTGATGGCAAATTTGCCGTAGCGGGGGCTTATGTCCCGCAAAAGCGCCAGTGGTTCCTCAAGGCGATTGATCTGTCCATCCAGAAGGTCACCAGTTGCTACCAGGATGTCTGGTTCCGCCTTTTTTATCTCTTCTATAATCCGTTGCAAGCGCTCATCCCGCACAATGAGCCCGATATGCACGTCGGACATCTGCACGATCCTTATTCTGCCCACTGCTTCAGGAATTTTGGGGGATTGAATGGTCATTTTTTCTATTCTGATATTCTTTGCTTCGAAATAGCCATACGTGTTGATGCCTAAAGAAATGAGCAGCGGGATCATAAAGGCATACACGGGCGTAACAGCCAGATGAGAAAGATCCCGGCGGGTAATATGAGAACCTGTATATGTCAGGAGACGATATAGGTCAAAAAACAAGGAGGAAACGAAAAAAAGGAATAACACACCCATCCATATATATCCCGTATAAGACATGAAACGGGCGAATGTTTCATAGCCATATCGTTCGGATATCCGTACTACGATGGGAGCAAGTATCATGATCACCATAAAGATGATCAGGCTTATATTGGCCACGATACTGAGATGGAAGGTACCCCTTATCTTGGCGAAGAGATAAAGATGCGCTCCGCCATAAACCAAGAAAAAGGTGAGAAGAAAAAGTATCATCGCTAACTCAATGGGAATGGAGATTTTTAAGCTTTGTGTTGAAAATATTTAATAATTAAAATATATTTGTCAAGAAGAATATCCCATTAACACATTGTATCAATATAATTTTAGGAGGAATTGAATATGGATTGGGGAATGAAGAACCGCATGTCACAACTCATTCAGGCTGATGGCCATTGCTTTTTCCTTCCTATAGACCATGGATATTTCCAGGGACCAACATCCTGTTTAGAGAAACCGGGGGAAACCATAAAGCCGCTTCTCCCCTATTGTGACGCCCTTTTCGTGACCAGGGGTGTATTGCGGTCGGCGGTAGATCCCGCAGAGAGCAAACCTGTCATTCTCAGGGTATCAGGAGGCACAAGTGTGGTCGGTAAGGACCTGGCAAATGAAGGCATTACAACGTCTATAGAGGAGATTATCCGTCTAAACGCGGCTGCTGTAGGAGTTTCCATCTTTGTAGGCAGTGACTATGAACGTGAGTCATTGGCCAATTTGTCTGCCCTGGTCAATGAGTGTGAAGATTTCGGCATTCCCGTAATGGCGGTTACAGCAGTAGGGAAGGAGTTGGAAAAGAGGGATGCCAGATATCTTGCACTGAGTTGTCGAATCGCCGCCGAACTTGGTGCGCGGGTGGTCAAAACTTACTGGTGTAAGGATTTCGATAAAGTAGTATGCGGCTGCCCCGTCCCTGTAGTTATGGCAGGCGGTCCAAAGTGTGAGACTGAGCTTGAAGTCATGGAGTTCGTCTATGACGGCATGCAAAAAGGTGCGATAGGTATAAATCTTGGTAGA
>DASPQI010000398.1:0-8041 GCA_035625045.1 Syntrophales bacterium
CGGTCATCTGAGATGAATTACCCGCCGTGACAGAACCTCCCTGCTTGAACGGTGATTTTAACCGCGCCAGATCCTCCATCGTCGTCGGCCATCTGACGCCGTCATCCATGTCAAATACAACCTGCTCCCTGATCTTCTTACCGCTTTTCGATTTTGTGTATCGATATGCCTTTATCGGAATGATCTCATCTCTGAACTTACCCGCCTTGATCGCCTCATACGCCCTGCGGTTGCTCTCCATGCCGAACCTGTCCTGGTCTTCGCGGGATATCTTATAGTTGGCCGCCACATTCTCCGCCGTGATACCCATGGACACATAAACGTTCGGGAGGTCTCCCCAGTCCGGACTGGGACGGAAGACATTCCCCCCCATGGGGACATGGGACATGTTCTCACAACCGCCGGCAATGATCACCTCCGACCAGCCAGCTTTGATCTTCGCCGTGGCATCAGCAATAGCCTGCACACCGGAAGATCAGAAACGGTTTATCGTCATTCCCGAAGCAGTTATGGGGATGCCTGCTCCGATGGCAATGACCTTCGCCAGGTTCATGCCCTGCTCGGCCTCGGGAAACGCGCACCCGACAATCACATCATCCACATCTTCCGGCTTCAATCCGGGAACCCTTGCCAGAAGACCCTTCATCACCTGGATACCTATCTCATCACTCCGAGTGTTGGCCAGACCGCCTCTCCGGTAACGCCCGCCCGGACTCCTTACGGATTCAACAATAACAGCTTCACTCATGATTTTCCTCCTTATCTATGTGTCAGGTATCGGCCTTTTTGAACCGCATTAGAACCTGACTGGTTATAGTTAACAATCTTTATAGATGCCTTTAACCTCCCTCTCCCTTAATAGGAGAGGGTTGGGGTGAGGGTGTTCCCCCTCCCCTCAATCCCCTCCCACCTGGGGAGGGGGAGTATCATTTTTTAATTCCTCAACGGTTTCCCGGTATTCAGCATGTTCATAATCCGGTCCTGTGTCTTCTGTTCCGCCACGAGACTCATGAATACCTCTTTTTCCAGGTCAAGGATCTCCTGTTCCGTTACCAGTGTGCCTTCCGGACAGTCCCCGCCGGAAATAATATAAGCGAGCTTCTTACCGATATAAGCGTCATAATCGGAAATGAAATTCCCCTGCCTCATATTGTAAAGAACGGAATCGCACATCCCCCGGAAGTTCTCACCCATAACCGGGATCAACGCCGGTCTGGCTTTTTTGTAGAAACGGGACAACCCCAGGACAGCTTGCTTCGCGTCCCATATCTGCTGGTCCCTGCCGAGGCTGATATTGTCGGTTTTCCTTATGTAGCCCAAATCCATCGCCTCCATCGCACTGGTGGAGACCTTCGCCATGGCTATGTTTTCGAAAACCTTAGAGTAGAAATGCTGGAGGCTCAACCCTGCCTCTATCAGACCTTCAGGTATACCTTCGGTACAGCGAACCATAAGTTCTTTTGTTCCCCCACCTGCCGGGATGACGCCGACGCCGACCTCCACCAAACCCATATATGTTTCCCCGCAAGGCTGGCACTTTGCTGCATGTATGGCTATCTCGCAGCCGCCGCCCAGGGCCATACCCGCCGGAGCGGACACGACCGGTTTCGAGAGATACTTCATCCTCATGTTCGCATTCTGAAAGTCCCCTATCATCTTCTCCAGGAGATCCCAGTCTCCCCTCTGGGCCGCTACGAGGACATTGAAGATATTGGCGCCCACGGAGAAATTGGTCGAATGATTGCCGGTGACCATCCCCAGAAAATCTTTCTCTACAATATCACAACTCTCAAAAATCATCTGAATGATATCCTGATCCACGGCATTCATCTTGGTGTGAAATTCCAGGCAGGCGACGCCGTCGCCAATGTCGATGAGGCTGGCGCCGGCATTCCTCTTGATCAGTCTCTTTCTCTCTTTCAGAGAGGGAAGGAAAACGACACGGGGATTTTCCTCCAGCTTCACGTAGCACTTAGTCAGGAAATCATAGAAATAGAGGCCATCCTCTTTCTTCATGTAGAAGGACTTGCAGCCTGCCTTCAGCATCTCCTCGATCTTAGCGGGGACTTTCTTCCCCAACGCTTTCATTGCTTCAACGGCCTCTTTTACACCGACCGCATCCCACAATTCGAAAGGACCAAGTTCATGGTTGTAGCCCCACTTCATGGCGCGATCGATGGCAACGACGTTGTCGCAAATCTCGGGAATACGATTTGCTGCGTAGATGAAGTTGTTGCATAAATATTCCCTCGCTACTTCAGCCGCCTTATCGGCGCCGTTGAAGACGATTTTCAGTTTGTTTTGAAATTCCCCCTCAGCCTTTTTTGCCGCTTCGATCGAATCATATTTTGGTTTTGAAGAAGGCGTGTATTCCAGGCTGTTGTAGTCCAGGACCAGCTTCACGCTTTTGCCTTTCTCGTCCTTGGTCTTTTTGTAGAAGCCCTGTTTGGTCTTATTTCCCAGGAGCTTCTTTTCCATCATCTTCTTCATGAAGTCGACAGGCACGAAGAGCTCCCGCATCTCGTCTTCCGGCACCGCATCATAGAGGTTCTTCATGACGTGATAGCCCGTGTCGAGACCGACTAAATCCATGGTTCCGAAAATCGAAGAACCGGGCCTGCCCAGGGCCTTACCGATGATGGCATCCACTTCTTCCACCTTCAAAGACTTTTCCACCATCAGATGGATGGCATTGCAGATGTCATATATGCCGATGCGGTTTCCCACGAAGTTGGGTACATCTTTGCAGACGACCACGCCTTTGCCGAGGACGTCCTCGCCGAACTTCACCATGAAGTCTACGATTTCTTTCTTCGTCTCGGGGCCGGGAATGACCTCCAACAACTTCATATAACGCGGGGGATTGAAAAAATGAGTCCCCAGGTATCTCTGCTTCAATTTAGAACTGAAATTGGCGGAAATTTCTTTAATAGGTATTCCTGAAGTGTTTGTGCTGACAATACAGCTATCCTTCACAACCTTTTCCACCTTAGCCATGAGGTCCTGTTTGATTTTCAGGTTTTCAATGACCACCTCAATGACCCAGTCGCAATCTGCAAGCCACTTCAGATTATCTTCGAAATTTCCGACTTTAATCATGGAGGCATTCTTCTTCGAATAAAAACTGGCAGGTTTGGATTTTAATGCGCCGTCCAACCCATTCTGAGCAAAACGGTTTCGCCAGGCGGGACTTGCTTCTGTCAGACCCGCTTCCTTGTCCTTCTGCGTCAACTCAAGGGGAATTATATCCAACAGAAGGCATTCAATACCCGCATTCGTCAGATGGGCTGCTATGGTAGCTCCCATGACTCCTGCCCCGAGAACAGCCGCTTTTTTAATTTCGTACGACATAATTTTCCTCCTTATTGTTTTTTATAAGCCATTGGCCAAATGAGAAATTATCCGCAAATGATTATTCCTTTTATCATCCCCCTTTATCAAAGGGAGGTATACGGTATATTTTTTTAAATCGTGAACAGTTCCTCCGACATCTCAATGGGTGTCCTGTCTCCGACCTTTATCGCATCACATCTGGCCTTGACTGTGGAAAGGACATTCAGTGAGAAAAATTTGGCGGCTGCTATCTTTCCGTTATAAAACGCAACGTCTTTGTTTTCGCGGATAAGGGATCTCTGCTTTGCCTTTGATCCTTTTGCATCATTTTCCGCATAGATTGCATCCAACTTTTCGTTGGCAATCGTAGCCGCATGCATCAACAGAGACCCGATCGCAATATCACCGAAAAGCTCAAGGTACGGAGTTGCGTTGAGGACAGGAATCAAAAAGCTTGCTCCTCTGCTTAACCGGTAAAAATGTGTGGTCAGGTCGGACACGGCCTTCAGGGCCTCTTCCAGGTAGTTACAGGGTACGGTAAGATCTTCAAACCCCTTGCTCTTTGTTATGATGCTGTATATTTCGCTGTACAGGCTCATCATAAACTCGCCTCTTCTCGGCGCCAGTTTCCTGCCGACGAGGTCGAGGGCCTGAATACCGTTTGTCCCCTCATAGACGGTCGTTATTTTGCAGTCCCTCAAGTACTGCTCCACGGGGTATTCTGAACAGTAGCCGTAGCCTCCGTAGACATCGATGGCCTTCGAACAGACCAGCATGGCCTTGTCCGAGGAATAAGCCTTGCAAATCGGGATTAAAAGCTCCGCCAGTCCCTGCCATTTTTCCTTGTCCGCCTTGCTCTCTGAAACAGCCGCCATGTCAAAGCAGTAGGCGGTATAGTACAGCAATGCCCTGATGCCTTCCACGTGGGCCTTCATCCAAAGGAGTGTCCGCTTGACATCGGGATGCTGGATTATAGGCACCGGTTTGGCATCGGGATTTTTCATGTCCCAGATGGCGACGCCCTGAATCCTTTCTTTGGCGTAGGCCACCGCATGTTCGTACGCCGCCGTTGCCGTTCCCAATGCCTGCACACCGACTTCAAGCCTGGCTTCATTCATCAGCTGGAACATGATCGCCATCCCGCCCCTCTCTTTCCCGAGGAGTTCTCCGATGCATTTCCCATCATCCCCGAAATTGAGCGTGCACGTTGCCGAACCCTTGATCCCCATTTTGTGCTCGATGTTTCCGGTACGCACGTCATTGAATTCCCCTACACTTCCGTCACCGTTTACCCGGTATTTGGGAACGATAAAGATGGAGATCCCGCGTGTGCCGGCGGGATCTCCTTCGATTCTGGCGAGAACGGGGTGCACGATGTTCGGGCAAAGGTCATGGTCTCCTCCGGAGATAAAGATCTTTGTCCCTGTGATGCTGTATGTTCCGTCCGGTAATCTCTTTGCCGTCGTCTTCAGGGCGCCTACGTCGCTTCCGGCGCCGGGCTCTGTCAGGCACATGGTTCCGGCCCATTCGCCGGAATACATTTTAAACATGTATTTGTTCTTCTGCTCTTCTGTTCCGAAGTGGTCGATGAGCGCAGCGGCGCCATTCGTCAACATAGGATACATGATGAGGGGATAGTTGGCAGCTTGAAAAAGCTCAAAGCAGGCAGTGGAAACGCTCGTCGGCATCCCCTGTCCACCTACTTCCGGATCTCTCATGGCGCACTGCCAGCCGGCTTCAATAAACTTTCTGTAGGCTTCGTGAAAACTCTTTGGTACGGACACTTCCCCATCCTTAAATTTGCATCCCTCTTTGTCTCCGTCCACATATGTTGGAAGGATAACCTCCAGGGCCATTTTTTCTGCTTCCGTCAGCATCATATCCACTGTTTCTTTTGAATAATCGGCGTACTTGCTGCTCTTGAATAGATTTTCCACACCCAGCTGTTCGTAAAGGACAAATTGCTGATCTCTGGTGTTCACCAATAAGTTGCTCATAACGACCTCCTTTATTTTTTTATTCTGTTTTTATTATGAATCGATTCCCGGGCAACGATTCAGCCCGAGTTTCATTACCCTTTTTCTTCGCCTAAGAAATTTGACCGCACGATAGACCCTTAATAATGAGATCCAGTCCTTTATCGACTGTTGATCTTATCCTCTGATCCCTCATGGATTCTTTGCCTGTGAAGATGTGAAGAGAGATGATTCCGTTCATGAACCCCCATAGGGCATTTCTGTATTGCCTGTTGTTTACATCAGGCAAAAATTCACCTCTATCAATTCCAACCTGGAATATCTGCTCTATGACATTTATTGGCTTATTCGTTGTTTGGATAAGCTGCTTCGCAAGGCCTTCTGAAAAATTCAATTGATCGGTGTGTAACATAAAGGTCATCAATATCCTGAACAATTCCCTGTCATTTAAAAAGAAATTAATGTAGACCTCGACAAAATGCCTCAGCATTTCTGCTGCGCTTCTGTCTTTATCAAATATAATGGACAGCGTGCTGTTGAATTTATCGATATCATTCATTAGAATCTCGGCACAAATCTCTTCCTTACTGTTAAAGTGGAGGTATACGGCGCCCTTGCTAAGCTCAGCCTTCTTTGCGATATTTTCAACGGTGATGAAGTGGAAACCCTTTTCAAAAAACAATTTTCGGGCCGCTTTGAGGATAGCTCTTCTTCTTCCCTCCTTTTCTCTCTTTCTTCTCTCCTCGAGTCCCATGATGGCTCCTAATGACTTACGGTCATATTATGAATATTGGTCACTCTCTGACTATGAGTCATGACATATATCTTTACTCATGTCAAGAAGTTTTTTTAAAATTTTTTTATTTTTTGTAATGTGCTGATATTATGTAGAAAATATAGCCATTCGGCGCAGAACAGCTCCAGATTATGGCAAGTAACGATTTTTAACTTTTCAAAAAGTCTATCGTCTAACGGTAGAGCGCTTCGATCTGGTCTTTATATTTATTGAACACAACACGCCGTTTCAGTTTCAGCGTCTGGGTCAGTGTGCCGTTTTCCAGACTGAAAGGCTCTTTCAGGAACAGGAACTTCTTCGGAATCTCGTAACTGGCGTACTTTCTCCTTAAAAAGTTCTGAATCTCACTGCCGATCATCTCCTGGATATCGCTCCGCTTCAGCAGCTCATCTGTATCCCTCGGCAGGTTATTCTTTTCCGCATACTTCTCAAGCGCAGAGAAGTCAGGAACGACCAGGCTAACAGTATAGGGTCGGTTATCCCCGCAGATGACGGCGTTCTGGACATAGTGAACCAAGCAGATATCCTCCTCCAGGGTTGCGGGAAAGACAAATTTCCCGTTTTCCAGTTTAAACTGTTCCTTGATGCGGCCTGTGATGTAAAGATAGCCGTCCTCGTCAAACCTTCCCCTATCTCCCGTCCTCACACCACCGTCCGGTGTCATGATTTCCCTGGTTTGCTCCGGTTTGTTGTGATAGCCCTTCATTACGTTGGGTCCATACACTACGATTTCTCCATCCTGAGCCCCCTCTTCCACCACGGATTTGTCAATCACGATCCTGACCTTATCAATGGCCTTTCCCACGCTGCCCAGCCTGTAATCCAACGGCGCATTCAGCGCAATTGCCGGCGAGGTCTCCGTCATCCCATAGCAGTCATAAACCGGTATGCCGATATCAAAAAAGAAAAGGGCGATGTCCAAATTCATCATCGCGCTTGCTGTCACAGCTCCCTTGAGGCGCCCGCCGAATTTGTCCCGTATCTTCTTGAAGACAATTATATCGGCAATGGAAAATTTCAGGTTTGTCAAGAAAGAGGATTTGCCTTGTGCCGCTAACTTCCGTTTCTCTTTTACGGCCTCCACCCCCATAATAAAGAGAGTTTTTGCCAACCCTCCTTCGTCATTCATCTTTGTCCAGAGTGTGTCGTATATTCTGTTGAATACGCGCGGAACGGCAAGCAGGAACGTCGGTTTGACCTGGGCCATATCGTCCACGATCGTCGCCGGACTTTCCATGAATCCCATTGAGGCGCCGAGGGAAAGGAACGTATGCATTTCTCCCTGACCATATGTATGGGCCCACGGTAAAAGAGACAGGGTCCTATCATTTTCATCAACCCCATGTAACACCTTAACCCTGGCATGGGAGTTACTCGTCCAATTAGCATGGGAGAGCAGAACCCCCTTAGGGTCTCCCGTTGTTCCGGAGGTGTAAATCAAAACTGCAATCTCATCGGGGTGCGGATGCACGGCCGGAACGGGATTCCCCTCGCCGATTTTTTCCAGCTCTTCCATGGTATCCCTGCCACTGCCTTCAATAAGAATAATTTTCTGCAGCGTCGGGATTTGGCTTGGAAATTCCTTTATCTTCTCCAAGATATCCTTTTTTGAGACAAACAGCACCTTCACGCCGCTATCCCTGATAATGTATTCCCACACATGGGGGAGTTCGACTTCGTACATGGGAACGAAACGTCCTCCCAGACCGAGAGTCGCAAAATGAGCTACCGCCCATTCCACCCGGTTGTTGGCGATGATACCCACTACGTCATCTTTGCCGATACCCAGCCGGGCCAGGCTGCCGCGGAGATTGTCCACTCTTCGGCCAAATTCTCTGTAAGAGATCCAGTCATAGGTCCCGCTTTCGTTCTTTGTACCGAACAAGGGCCTGTCTGCGAATTTTTTCACACTGTTTTCATATAATTCTACTAGGTT
>DASPQI010000399.1:0-2437 GCA_035625045.1 Syntrophales bacterium
TATTTATAATGACCTTGAGCCGCTGTATCCGTTCTCTTTTCATCATTGTTTCCTGTTGGCCACCAGATAATAACACAGACATAACAAAATTTGAAGCATGTTTTATGACGGAATATTAGCATATGTATTTCATCTCACCGAGACAAGAGTGCTCCAGATCTAAAATGAGATGTTAGGCTATAATTCGCATAGTATATAGAAGCAGACGTTTTTTAACCGAACTCAACCGGAACAACTGACCGACGTAAAGCGGAATGGTCTACCGAACTGAAAAGGAATGACTGAGCGAACTTCACTGGATTTTCCAGTATTCCGGGTGAAAAGCTATCAGATTTTCACCCGGTCAACAAACTATGTTTCTTGGTAATGCAATAATTTTTCTGGCAAAATCTTCTGGTGAGGTCCAGTTATGTATTATTTTTACTCTGTTTAAAGCGGTGAGTTCATTCTCGTATAACCACACGCCCTGGTTTAAGGCACAGAGTAAAAGTACGCCTTTTAATTCATCATTGCTTAGTGAACCATGATCAACACTATGCAGCAATAATGTGGCGTGCTGCTCTTTTTTATTGTGATTGCTTGTTTTCGCCGAGGATGATTTCTTCTTCACTTGAATTTTTCGGCGTTCCATCTCGAATAAATAATAAATCCGGCCGGAATACATAACTTTGGCGACAATGACTTTACGCCTCTCCTTCTTCTTGTAATCCAAATAAGACCAGAATATTTTATTCCTGCTGGCTTTGTTTGGATATACGACTGGAAAAAACGATATCGGGCCAAACGAGCACTTTAATACAGGTTCAGATAAGGCGACAAGGGAAAAATTAAATTGATCTTTTAGCTCTGCCTTAAGGACTTGTAAGCCAGTAATAAACTTCTTAAAGATATCCGACAGATCTTCATCTTTAATAACTATGATGGGCACATTTTCGATTTTTATGGAAAGTTTTTTCGTTCCATGTTCATTGCGCAACCCGCTACCTGTGGACAAACCTTTGCCATCATCTTCCTCTTCTTTTGATGGGGACACCCTCTTCCTGCGATGCTCATGCTCTTGCGCTTTCACTCTTGGAGGGCGAGACAACTTCTTATTGTTTAGGTAGGGAAAGCGGCTCAGATGCAGCAGCACCTTTACCCCTTTTATATCAGATGCCGGTTCAGCATCGATCTCTACTTGGTCTTCAGATTTAACCCCTCTTTTCCCCTGGCCTTCAGTACCAGGCCCGTCTTCCGGTTCGAGATCATATGTAATCCTTTTCTTGCCGCTTTCATTCCACTGAAGTTCAAGTTCTTCAAAAGGGAACGAGGCAGTACAACTGTCTATCCAGAAAACCAGAAAGCGCCAAACATGCCCCGAACGTACCCACTTGCCATGAACTGTCAAATTGGTAAGCCCATCAAACGGAGGATATGCCTCGGGGTAACATAAGCCGGTATTAACTTTGTTGCGCACTATGGAGTCGTGTATCTTTAACGCATTCCGGCGGGCAATATCAGATGTCGCTATCCGTGCGGCCAGCCAGGCGTCTTGAGAACTAAAACGTTCATTTAGCTTAAGTTTATATGTCTTCTTGTCTTCGTTAAAGAAGCTTCCTTCAACGTCATAGAGATTATTTCTGTTTTGGGCAAATTCGCCATTAAACATCACCCTCGCAGTTTCGGTTGATTGCATGTAGTAGAACCTGACAAGCTCAACAGTTGGGATAATGATACAATTTTTCTTGTCGCTAAAATCGACAGCTAAACATCGTGACGCGCCGGCCAGCTCCCATCTGATGTAGTAATAATCCGGATGTATTATCGGCACATCTTTCTCGGAGTGGTCTGTCCTTACAATTCGCGTGGTTTCAGGAACAATTTGTAAATTCTCGAATATCTCGTCTCCATAGCGGAATGATTCCGGCGGTTCTTGCTCGCCGCGCTTCCATACTGTTCCTATCCGCACACATGGCAAGAGACCAACAGGTATCAGAATAATTCTCTGCTTACTGTAATCAGTAGCTTTTATACTTGCCGGTTTGTCACGCCTGCCAACAAAGGGACTGATCAGCACTTGTATATCCGGCTCGCTTTCCCTAACAGAGTTCCTGAGAACCTGCCCGAACCAGTCAACTCTCCATAGTTGCTTATCATCGGGAAACAAGTTTTTCAGAGATGGTACGTCACTCATTGAATACTAAGGTAACTCTAATTTTATCCATCTTTCAAGATGTTTTAAGAGGACAGGCCTATTGCTCACGAGCTACGTAGAAAGAAATTTTCCCAGCTTTAAAAAAAGGTTCTAAACCTTCGAACCATCTAGGGGAAAACTATTTGCTCCAGAAAGGTACAAAAATTGTCTCCGCTATCTATATGTTCATTGTGCATTTTACTTTATTCGAAGGCATTCACAGGTGCTAAACAATAGATCTTTGTAATCTTTAACTTCGCATCC
>DASPQI010000400.1:0-12086 GCA_035625045.1 Syntrophales bacterium
TCCTCAATGGAAGCTGTACAAATAACCTTGGTATTACCCATTTCAATAAGGACAGCTCCTTCAGGATATTTCAAATAATCCCTCGTGATTTTTACTTCTCGAATTTCATTCCACCCTCGACCATTAGTCCTCACGATCGTCATGTCTCCTGAATCTCAATATTTCCGTACATTCTAAGTTTCAAAAGTATTCTTTTATACTCTGGTATAAAGCATGTGCAATTGCATTCTGCGTATTTACATCTAATATTTTCTTTCTATCATCTGGATTAGTAGCAAAGCCAAGTTCCACAACAACTGCTGGTATTGATAGACCTTCGATTACAGGCACAGAGGCATCCCGCAGCCCTCTGCCTTTTCTTGGAAATATGCTACTCATATTTTTTTGTATCAATTGTGCTAATCTTACAGAATCATTCAAATATTTATTTCTCGCCATATCTTTGAGAATTTCTTTTGAATCACTTTGTTCTGCTGAAACCATCTTAAACCCTGGAAAATATAACTCGTATCCGGTAGACGTTTTTCCGAATCCCGCGTTAACATGAACGCTAACCAGCACCTGTGATCTAGATGCTATAATAGTCTTCTTCCTTTCGGATAACGATACATCTTTGTCGGAAGATCTTGTCAACAGCACCTGGATATCTCCAGCTTTTTCCAATTCTTTCTTTAATAATAAAGAAACGGCAAGAGTTATATTTTTTTCATATTCTTTATCAGTTAATTTGACACCAAAATCCTTTCCGCCGTGTGCCGGGTCTATTACAACTAGATGCTTACCATATGATTTTTGTGCTTCCGCTCTGGGAAGCAGACAAATCACCAACACTAGTAATGCAAGAATAATTCTCACAGGCCAAAGGTTCATTTTAGATATATTATCCTTTTTAAGGTCTGCGTTTCATACAGCAACTATGCCTTTACTGTCAATGAATAAACGAGACCTTTGTAAATGTACTCTTAATTACCCCACCATTGCTTGGATAATAATTATTTTCATCTTCACAATTTCTCACTTTTTACGATTTTCTTACTCTATCAACTGAGATGACGCTTTTCAGTTTTTTTATTTTAATGAGTACTTGATTGAACTGTTGTAGATCATTAACGTCCAATTTAAAACTTAATATTGCCTGCATATCTGCAGGCCTTGTATCAACTTCGGCATGACTTATGTTAATATCCAAAGAAGAAATTACAGCACTGACTTCAGCAAGTAGACCCTTTTTATCCCGGCATACAACCTTCACATTCACCGGATAGGTCTGTTTTTCTTTGATATTCCACTGGACATCAACAATTCTTTCCGGATCCATACCCTCGACTGTCAAACAATTAGCAGTATGAACGGTAACTCCTCTTCCCCGTGAGATATAACCCAAAATTTCATCACCTGGAATGGGATTACAGCATCTAGCAAACCTTACCATTATATCCTCAATACCCGTTATGGAAATGCCTACGGATGAAGACGCTCCTCTCTTTTTCCCCTCCTTTACAGGAACTGTTTCGGCAGTCTTTACCTCCTCTTCCGGCAGAAATTGATGGATAATCCGTTTTGCAGATACCTTCCCATATCCGACAATTACCATCAAGTCATCAAGTGAATTGATTGAATATTCCTCATAAATCTTTTTGATATCTTCAGATTTGACAATTTGATTTAATTTAAGATGTTGTTTTTTAGCCTCTTTTTCAAGAAGATCTTTACCAAGAGCTATACTTTTTTTCCTCTCTTCCGTTTTTACCCAGTTCCTTATCTTTGATATGGCTCTCGAGGTAACCGCATACTTCACCCAATCCTTACTGGGATGATGCCCTGCCTGTGTAATGATCTCAACAGTATCACCATTCTGCAGTTCATACTTGAGAGGTACTATGCTTCTGTTGATCTTAGCTCCTATACATTGGTTTCCAACATCGGTGTGAATACTGTATGCAAAATCAATTGGCGTTGCTCCTTTAGGAAAAGACCTTACATCACCCTGTGGCGTGAATACGTAGACCTCGTCCGGGAAAAGAGCCATCTTCAGATTAGACATGAACTCCCTGGGATTTTTAAGTTCCTGCTGAACTTCCAGTAATTCTCTTAATTTTTTGATCTGGTCATCTTCATCACGTATATACGACCGCCCCTCCTTATACCGCCAGTGTGCGGCGATGCCTCCTTCTGCCCATTCGTGCATAATTCTGTTTCTTATCTGAATTTCCACCCTTTCTCCGTAGGGACCAATCACGGTTGTGTGCAGTGCCCGATAGTTGTTTGCCTTTGGCATGGCAATATAATCTTTAAAACGTCCGGGGACCGGCTTCCAGAGGGCATGGACAACACTGAGGGCTTCGTAGCATTCACTTTCCCTGTCAGTATCGAGGATTATTCTGAAGGCAATCAGGTCGTATACTTGATCGAGGTTTATATGCTGTTCTTCCATCTTTTTGTAAATGCTATATAGATGCTTTGCTCTCCCTTCAACCTCACCCTTTAGTCCGAAGATATCGATCTCAGCCTGTATAATGTTTTTTACCTCTTTAGTATATTGATCCCTTTCCTTTTCTTTTTTGGCAAGAAGGCCGGACAGTTCATTATAGTCTTCAGTATTAAGGTAGCAGAATGCCAGATCTTCCAATTCTACTTTCATCCTGTTAATTCCAAGACGATTTGCTAAAGGTGCATATATTTCAAGTGTTTCTTCAGCAATAAATTTCTGTTTGTCGGGGGGTTGAAATTCGAGGGTTCTCATATTATGAACTCTATCGGCAAGTCTTACCAAGAGTATCCGGATATCAGAAGACATCGCCAGGATCATCTTCCTGAAATTTTCCGCCTGATGCTCAACCTTGCTTCCATATGTGATCCTGCTTATTTTTGTCAACCCTTCAACAAGAAAAGCTATCTCCTTTCCAAAAGCCTTCTCTATTTGCTCAGGTGTGGCCAGAGTATCTTCTACAGTATCATGAAGCAAGCCGGTCACAATAGTCGCTGCATCAAGTTTCATATCCGCTAATATTCCTGCTACTTCCATGAGATGAGTAAGATAAGGTTCTCCAGACAGGCGAACCTGACCCTGATGAACGGAGGCAGAAAAGATGTATGCCTTCTCTATCAACTCCTGTTCTTCCGGAGTAAGATAGGACTGGGTTTTATCCAGTATATCTGTAATACGCAGCATGGATTTTACATGCCTTCATTTATATAATTTATTATAAAATCCTCTACCTTGTCCATGGCGAGTATTTTTACCTCACCTGATCTTCTGAGTTTGACTTCTATCTTTCCATTGCTGAGCGATTTTTGTCCAACCGTAATCCGAAGCGGTATACCGATCAGATCTGCATCTTTAAATTTCACCCCTGCCCTCTCGTCTCTATCATCGAGAACAACTTCAATACCTTTCTCTAACAATGTCTTATACAAGTCTTCTGATATCTTCTTAACATTTTCATCATTGACATTAACGGGAGTAATGATCACATGATAAGGAGCCATCGGTATGGGCCAGATAATACCATTTTCATCATGATTCTGTTCTATAGCCGCCGCAACAGTTCTTCCGACGCCGATGCCATAGCAGCCCATTACCATATACTGCTCCTTCCCATTCTTATCGAGAAACGTAGCATTCATTGCCTTGCTGTACTTTATGCCGAGTTTGAAAACATGACCGACTTCAATGCCGCGAGCAAATTTGTAAGACGAACCGCATCGGGGACATAAATCGGTATCCTGTGCAATTCTTAAATCAGCGAACGCCTCCACAGATACGTCCCTTCCGATATTCACATTTTTAAGATGATAATCCTCTTTATTTGCCCCCATCACAAAGTTAATCATATTTATGAGAGAGTAATCAGCTATCGTTCTTGCTTTTATCCCCACGGCGCCAGCGAATCCGCGATGCGCACCTGTCACATCGTAAATCATGTTATCCGCCGCCATTTCGAGGATATCGCAGCCCAGATAGTTCTTCACCTTTATTTCATTGATTTCTTTGTCTCCCGCTACCAGAACAGCAACGGGAGTCCCGTCCGCGCTATAGATCATGGTTTTGACGACATTCGCAGAAGCAACATGGAGAAACGAGGAAACTTCTTCAATGCTTTTCATGTCCGGCGTATGGACCGACTCGAGGGGCAGAAATTCCTCCCTCCGTATCTCGCGCTGTTTGGGCATGGCAATCTCCGCCTTTTCAAGGTTTGCCGCGTACTCGCAGTTACTGCAAAAGCAGATGGCGTCTTCACCGGTTTCGGCCATAACCATAAATTCATGGGAAAAGCTACCGCCGATACTGCCGGTATCAGCCTCCACAGCCCTGAACTTAAGACCGCACCGCTCAAATATCTTACTGTAGGCATCAAACATCTTTTTATAGCTCATGTCGACACCCTCTTCGTTGGCATCGAAACTATACGCATCCTTCATGCTGAATTCCCGGCACCTCATGACCCCGAATCTCGGCCGTATTTCATCACGGAATTTTGTCTGGATCTGATAAAGATTTTTGGGGAGATGTCTGTATGTTTTGATTTCATTCCTGACCAGATCGGTGATGACCTCCTCATGGGTGGGGCCCAGACAATAGTCTCTGTCATTGCGGTCCTTGAATCTGAGAAGTTCTTTTCCATAATGGCTCCACCGGCCTGATTCCTCCCACAATTCACGAGGCTGCACTGTCGGCATAAAAACCTCCTGTGCCCCCGCGCTGTTCATCTCTTCACGTATAATCCTTTCCAGTTTTTGCATAACCCTGTTTCCTAAAGGAAGGTACGTATAGATGCCGCTTGTTAACTTTCTTATCATTCCCGCTCTTATCATGAGCTGATGGCTGGTAATTTCCGCATCTGAAGGCACTTCTCTCACCGTGGGTAAGAACATCTCTGAATATCGCATTATGTCTCCTTCCTTTCAGCAACCATTGAATAAATTTCATCGAGCAGCGTCTCCATGAATTCTTTTTCCCTTATTTTTTTAACGATTTGACCTTTTTTAAAAAGCAAACCATAACCACGACCGCCGGCAATTCCTATATCTGCTTCCGCGGCCTCTCCCGGTCCGTTCACGACACAGCCCATCAAGGCAATTTTTAAATGTTCCTTCATTCCCGTCAATTTCGCCTCAACCTCCCGGGTTAATTTGAATAGGTCTATCTCACAACGACCACAGGTGGGACACGATATGATGTCAGGTCCGACTTTTCTGATATCCATGGCCCTGAGGATTCCATAAGCCACGCGAATCTCAGACACAGGATCCCCCGTAACTGAAACTCTGATCGTATCACCTATTCCCTCATACAGCAGGATGCCCATTCCTATGGAAGATTTGATGGTAGCGTTAACAATACTTCCCGCTTCCGTAATGCCAAGATGAAGGGGATAATCGGTCTTTTTTGATAATCCGCGATAGGCTTCAACCATAGTAGTAACATCGGATGATTTAACGGATAGTTTTATCGCGTCATGGCCGGCATCTCTAAGAACGGCTATGCCCCTCAAAGCGCTTTCAACCAATGCAGGCGCAGTAGGTCCTCCATATTTTTTTAACAAGTTTTTTTCGAGAGAACCGGCATTGACGCCAATACGAATCACGGTCCCCCGCGATTTCGCAGATTCAGCGATCTTTGACATTTTTTCCCTGCCGATATTCCCCGGGTTGATCCTTATTCCATCGACGCCGTTCTCTATTGCATCAAGGGCAAGACGATAATTAAAATGGATATCGGCAATAAGTGGAATGGTGATTTGCTTCTTGATGCCGGCAAGTGCGGCAGCCGCTTCTTCATCGGGAACGGCAACCCTGACTATCTCACAGCCTGCATCCTCAAGCCGTTTTATTTGCCTGACGGTTGCCCTCACATCCCTTGTGTCTGTACAGGTCATTGATTGAACCACGACAGGGGCATTTCCGCCGACCTGGACATTTCCGAGAAAAACAGGCTTAGTTTTTTTTCTTTTTATAAACGTTTTCAATTAATGCACCACGAAGCTAAATCACATATTATATAACATGAATCAGTGATTGTAATCAATGAGTAATCCCTTACGTTTCCAGCACGTTAGTGAACTTCTACTTTCACAGGCATGCCAGGATGCTTTTATCGCAACCAGTCCTGCAAGGATAGACAGGGGCGCATTTTGAAGATATATCCTTGTCAGATGACGTCGCCCATAAATAACGGGGGCTCATTAAGGGATTAACAAAGGTGATTTAAAAGAGGAACATTCCGGCCTTTTATGAAAGCTTCATAGCGGCATTTTTTATTCTTTTCAAACCTTCTTCAATATTCTTCAAAGAAGTAGCGTATGAAAGACGGATATGATTGTCGTGGCCAAAGTCAACTCCCGGAACTACGGCAACATTGGCCTCATCCAGGAGGTATGCCGCAAAATCAGATGAATTGGATATGACAGTACCCCGGTACGATTTGCCAAATAAAGCTGATACGTCGGGAAAAACGTAAAAAGCCCCTCTTGGAAGCATGCATGTGATACCCGGAGTGTCATTCAGCATTTCCACGATCGTATTTCTTCTTTTTCTAAATTCTTCAACCATTTCTGTTACACTATTCTGCGGTCCATTCAGGGCCTCTACTGCCGCTTTCTGAGCTACGGATGTAGGGTTCGATGTGCTTTGGCTTTGGAGTTTCGTTACAGCGGAAATGATCTCTTCAGGACCAGCGGCATAACCGATTCGCCAGCCAGTCATCGAGTAGGCTTTGGAAACTCCATTTACTACAACCGTCATTTTCTTTAATTCTTCGCTGAGGGATGCAATGTTTGTAAACGCTTTACTGTCATATATAATCTTCTCATAAACATCATCCGATATTACCAGTACGCCTTTTCTAAATACGACATCTGCGAGGGCTTCCAGCTCAGACGCAGTATATACTACACCAGCGGGATTTGATGGGCAGTTTATAATAACCGCTCTTGTATTTTTTGTGATGGCCTCTTCCAATTGCTGTGGTTGTAATTTAAACCCTTGCGATTCTGTGGTCTTGAGAATGACAGGCTTTGCACCTGAGAGGACGGTCATATCAAGATAAGAAACCCAGTAAGGAGAAGGAATTATAACTTCGTCGCCTTCCTCAAAGAGAACCTGACATAAATTATAAAGGGTATGCTTCGCACCACATGAGACGACAATCTGTGATCTGTTGTAATTTAAGTGATTATCATTGTGCAACTTACGGATGATTGCATCCTTTAATTCAACTATACCGTCAACGGGAGTATATTTTGTAAACCCTTCTTCTATCGCCTTTATGGCTGCAATTTTGATAGGGAGCGGGGTATCAAAATCAGGTTCCCCGGCGCCAAATCCGATTATATTCCTACCCTCTTCCTGCAATGCGTTGGCTTTGACAGTAATTGCCAGTGTCGGTGAGGGTTTTATTGAGTTTATTCTTGATGATAGTTTCATTATTTTTCGTCTTTCATCTCACGTATTTTTCTTTTAACTTCTGGCACACAATGTCCGGTACAAGTCCTTCCACGGAACCTCCCAGACTGGCCGCTTCCTTGATAATCTGAGAACTTGTAAAAAACCATTGAAAACTTGTCATAAGAAAAACGGTCTCGACATCCCTATTGAGCCTCCGATTAATGAGTGCGAGCTGAAACTCATATTCAAAGTCAGAAAGGGCCCGGAGTCCCCTCAATATAACATTCGCACCAGATTTCTTTACATAGTCAACCAGAAGTCCATCGTAGCAATCAACCTTCACTCCCTCTCGACCTTTCAAAGCTTCTGTAACCAAGTCCATCCTCTCCTCGACAGAGAAGAGATAGGATGCCTTGTTCGGGTTGTGAGCGATAAGGACAATAATCTCATCGAACATTCTCGATCCCCTGTTAATTAGGTCTATGTGACCATTGGTAATGGGATCGAATGAACCAGGATACACAGCTCTTCTTATCATATACAGTTTCTTTTATTCCCTTCTGATTATTTTAAAAAAAGATAGAAGCGTATCGCCATATCTTCTCTGATCTGTCAACACAAATTTATCTGTTTGCTGTCCAAGCACATCTTCCCTCTTTGAATGCTGTATTATTACAATCCCGTCTTGAGAAATCACACTCCCATCGCAAAGACATCTAATAATCTCCCTGATAAATCCCTTTTCGTATGGCGGATCAGCAAAAAGGAAATCAAAACTTTCTCCATTCTTCTGCAGCTGCCGTATACCTTTTACTGCCTTCGCGGCTAAAACTTTACATTTATCACTGAATCCCAACTCCCTGATGTTTCTCTTTATGGAATTAGCCATGGCAGTATTTTTCTCAATAAAAACGACCTTTGCAGCTCCGCGGCTTAAGGCCTCCAGTCCTACATTCCCGCTGCCTGCAAAAAGATCAATGAATGATTTACCGGAAACATCTTGAAGTATATTGAAAAGGGATTCCTTGATACCGTCTGAGGTTGGCCTTGTTTGGCTTCTTTTTGGTGAATAGATATGCTTTCCCTTGGCTTCACCTCCAATAATTCTCATAGGTAGTCCCTGACAAGAATCTCGGCTATCTGTACAGCATTCAGCGCCGCACCCTTCCTTATATTGTCCGATACAACCCACATATTAATACCATTCTCTATAGACTCATCTTTCCTGATCCTGCCCACAAATGTGTCATCCTTACCAGCCGCATCGATGGGCAGAGGATATATATTCCTCTGCGGATCATCCACCACCTTGACTCCTGGTGCACGAGAAAGGATTTTTCTCGCTTGCTCTACAGTAAGCTTCCCATCCGTTTGGACATTGATGGATTCCGAATGCCCGTACAGAACCGGAACTCTGACTGTAGTCGCAGTTACTGCGATTGTCTGATCATCAAGGATTTTTTTCGTCTCATCTACCATTTTCATTTCTTCTTTTGTATAGCCGTTGTCCAGAAAAACATCAATATGGGGAAGGCAATTGAACGCTATCCTATGGGGATATACCCTCACCTCCGGGTCTCGGCTACTTAAAAGCGCCCTTGTCTGTTCAACCAGCTCTTCGATGGCTTTCTTGCCTGTCCCTGACACGGCCTGATATGTGGATACGACCACTCGTTTAATCTTAACCGCATCATGAATCGGTTTGAGGATTAGAACCATTTGAATGGTAGAACAATTTGGATTGGCTATAATCCCTCGATTCCTGTACATGTTGATCGTTTCGGGATTTACCTCGGGAACCACCAGAGGGATATCGGGTTCCATCCTAAATGCGCTTGTGTTATCAATGACGACACATCCAGATGCAGCCGCGATTGGGGCAAACCTCTGACTGATACTCCCACCAGCTGAAAAAAGCCCTATATCGACTCCCGAAAATGAATTTTCAGTTAACAGTTGAATAGGAATTGACTTACTATTAAATTCCAGTTTTTTTCCGATTGAACGTTCTGAAGCAAGGAGCGTTATTCTACCTACGGGAAATTTTCTTTCTTCCAAAATCTTAACCATCTCATTCCCGACAGCACCTGTAGCGCCAACAACAGCAACGTGATACGCCTTCACAACATTATCCTTCCCGTTAAATTTTACCGCACACAATTTCTATAAAGGACAGTCTTTTCATTAATCCCATACACACTGATTATTTTTTCGGCAATCGATCAACAAGCAACTGTGCCCTTTTAGACTTTATTTCTGCGTATGACTTTTTCCCTACTTTAATTATTGCCCATGCCGGTCCTGACAGACTATATCCAAAAGAGAATGTAAACATCATAATCTGAGGTTCTGCAATAACTATAATCATGATAAAAACAATCAGAACAAAAGACATAAACGGCTTTTTTGAAAAAAAGTTAAGGTCTTTGAAACTATAATATTTGATATTGCTTATCATCAGTAATGATAGAACGATCACGCCTATCAAGATTGAAAGATCATTAAATTTCCCCTCTCCACCTAAATAGTAGAACAGCAAGACACCAGTCGCAATGACAGCAGCAGCTCCCGGTATTGGAAGACCATTAAAAACCTTGCTTTCAATCAAGCCTATCTGAATATTAAATCTTGCTAGCCGCAGGGCTCCACAAACCACAAAAATAAAAGCCGCAAGCCATCCCCATTTCCCTAATATTGACAACGCCCACGTATAGGCGAGAATGGCTGGTGCAACACCAAAGGCCACTAAATCCGACAGTGAGTCGTATTCCGAACCAAATTTGCTGGTCGTGTTCGTCATCCTTGCAATTCTGCCGTCCAGACCATCCAGGACGAAAGCGATCAAAATTGGCACTGCCGCAAGCCAATAATCTCCCTTCATGGAGGCGATTACAGAATAGAAACCACAAAAAAGGCTACCCGTCGTAAAGAGATTAGGCAAAATATATATTCCTTTTTTTACGCGCTCTCTTTTAAAAGTGGCAGTCTTTTTCATTTTAGCCATCCTATAAGTGTCTCTCCGGCCCTGACTTTGTCGCCTACTTTCACAGACACAGTCGAGTCGGAAGGTAGAAAGACTTCAAGACGCGAACCGAACCGTATAAGACCGAATCGCTCGCCTTTACAAACATTCATTCCCTCTTTTACCCAGCACTCAATTCTTCTTGCTATTAATCCTGCTATTTGTACAGTTAAAATTTCTTTCCCATCATCCGTTTTGATAAGAATCGAATTCCTTTCATTTGACAAAGACGCTTTATCCAGATCGGCGGAAAAAAAATTCCCTTTATTGTAATAAACACCCTCCACTACTCCGGAATAAGGTATACGGTTGACGTGAACATTAAATATATTCATGAATATACTGACTTTCCTTGATTTAGTTTTAAGTAACTCATTTTTTAAAATATCTTCAATCTTTATAACTTCCCCATCTGCTGGAGATACAACGGCTTTTATATCATCAGGTATCTTTCGCTGAGGATTTCTGAAAAACCAGGTCACAAAAGCAGTAGCGACAAAAAAAAGAAACGCTAACCATGTGAATCCGAAAAAGGCAAAAATAATAGCAAACACACCGAGCGGTATAATAAACGGAAAACCTTCACGGGCTATAATACACTCACGATTCATTTATATAATATCGGAACCACATTAAAGGCCTTATGTTGAACTTTTATGCGTCTGACTACGGTACCTTGCAAGGATTCTATAGATCTGCTCTTTCACGCGGAGTTTCCTTTTTTGCAAGGTCTTCTTTTCAATTTCTTCTTCCGCTGTAAGATAGATACGCTTATTAAAATTTTCAAGATCAGACTCAAGTTTTTCATGATCTTCAACGCACCTTTTTAGTTCCTCATCCCGATGAATATATTTTTTGGTCAAGAGCTCATCGGCCTCTTCCATGCGTGTCACCTCCGTATGGTATTTTTATAATAAATAGAAACACATGTCAACATTTCTTATTTCTTAAATTGCCATTACTCTTTCATCCAATTAACAAAAATCTCTACTTCGACAAGCACTTCATCTCAGCTTCAGAAAGGCGGAGGTAGATGGGTGCAAAAGTAACAAGATCTAATATATCTCCTTCAGAATATTTTTTTCTGCCTAAAAGGCCGACTGCTGCCGCTCTCACATGATGATTGCAAGTGGATGCGAAATAAGATCTACCCGACAATATATCGCTTATAAGATCAGCATATTTTAAAGCCCCATTACCCACGAATATGGTCTCTTCATCAATAGACCGTAAAAACTCTTCGATATCAGTCACCCTTTCATTCCCCGCCTTAACCAATATATTATTGTATCCAGTCCTATATAGTGCCGTATACACCTGGTTTTTTTTCGCATCCAAGATAGGGCAGATCAACATATGTAAACCTACCAGATTAAATGCCAATGCATCCAGGGTTGATACACCGACAACCGGTTTGCCTGTTGCCAGGGCCAGTCCTTTTATAGTACTTGCGCCAACTCGAAGCCCTGTAAAAGACCCTGGCCCTATGGTGCATGCGAAAAGATCTATGCTGCTCGGCTCTATACATGAAAGCCTACACAAATCATATAAGGCAGGCAAAAGAATAATTGAATGGTTTACACCAAGATTTATAAAAACCTCTGACACTATCTCATCGTTTTTAAGAAGTGAAATGCTAGCTGTACTGGTGGAGGTATCAATTGCCAAAATCAACATA
>DASPQI010000401.1:0-4226 GCA_035625045.1 Syntrophales bacterium
CGGGTTTTACGACCCTGAGGATTGGGGCGCCGGGTATATCATCGCCACAGACAGGAAGGGTAACACGGCAAAAATCCCGACGACAAGTATCTCCATAGGAATAACAGATACGGGAAAAAGAAATTTCAGCCATCACGGTGAAGTAATGGAGGCAGCTTCGGAGATGAAGCGCTACGCTAAACAGTTTATCGGAAGCTGTGTCAGGGTAGACCAGCGTGAAAAAACAAACGTTCGTGCATGACCCTAGTTATAAATTTTCTTAGTTTGATTCTATCCGATACCACCATTGCAGCAGAAATCAAGAAAGACAGAAATGTAATAAGGAATAGCTATGTCTGAAGTTTTTGAAATTTGTGTAGAAGCCCAATTTTCCGCCGCCCATTCCCTAGCCGGTTATCAGGGAAACTGCGCCCATGTGCATGGGCATAACTGGATTGTAGAAATATTTGTGAAGTGTCTGGAATTGAACAGTATAGGCATCAGCATTGATTTTAGAGATATAAGAAATGCCATCAAAGATGTCATAAATGAACTCGACCATTCCTGCCTGAATGAGCATTTAGAATTTAAAGACACAAATCCCTCATCCGAGAATATTGCTAGATTTTTATACAGGGAACTGGGAGAAAAAATCAATTCAGCCAGCGTGAAGGTTTCTAAGGTAAAAGTTTCCGAGACGCGTAGTGCGGGAGCTTATTACTGGGAGGAGTAATTGCTCAAAGTAAATGAGATTTTCTACAGTATCCAGGGAGAGTCATCCTATGTCGGTCTGCCCTGTGTCTTTGTGAGATTGACCGGGTGCAACCTCCGATGCTCATATTGTGATACCCGCTACGCATATGAAGAAGGTAAAGACCTAGAAATTGGAGATATCATCGACCAGGTGACACCTTACTGCTGCCGATTGGTGGAAATTACGGGAGGAGAGCCTCTCGTACAGAAAGAAACGCCTGACCTTATATACCGTTTGCTTGAAAAAGGCTTTGAAGTATTGCTCGAAACGAACGGTAGCATTGATATCAGCACAATTGATATACGCTGCGTGAAGATAGTAGACATAAAGTGTCCCTCAAGCGGTCAGGAGGAAAAAAACGACCTAGAAAATTTAAAAAGACTCTCAGTTAAAGACGAAATCAAGTTCATTATCGGAAGTAGGGAAGATTATTTATACGCCCAGAATATTATATCTTCGATCAGAGAAAATAATCTGAAATTAAAGCCACCCCTTTTCTCCCCCCTTCACAACCAAATGAATCCGAAAATCCTGGCGGAGTGGATACTGGCGGATCACCTCGATGTGAGACTAGAGATTCAGCTCCACAAAATTATCTGGGATTCTGAAACAAGAGGGATATAAAGAGAGACAATTTCATGAGTCATCATAAAAAAGCGATTGTTCTTTCCAGCGGCGGCGTAGATTCCATGACGGCTATGGCCATCGCGAAATCAGAGGGCTACGATATCTACAGTCTGAGTTTCCATTACGGACAGCGTCATTCGCTGGAGTTGGAAGCGGCGAAAAAAATCGCAGTTTTACTCGGCGCTAGGAAGCACCTGATCATCAATATCAACTTGAGGTTGTTCGGAGGATCGGCGCTTACCGACGACATTAAGGTGCCTAGAAACCGCGAAGAAAGTGACATGCGTAAGGACATCCCAATCACCTATGTTCCGGCTCGAAATACAATTTTTCTTTCATATGCGCTGGCATGGGCGGAGATATTAGGTGCATCGGATATCTTCATCGGCGTGAATGCCATTGATTACAGCGGCTATCCCGATTGCCGCCCGGAATATATCGCTGCTTTCGAAAACATGGCGAATCTGGCAACCAGGGTAGGCGTCGAAGGTAAGGCTCGGATCATAATAAGGACGCCCCTCATCCATATGTCAAAAGCCGATATTATCAGACGTGGAATTGAACTGGGCATCGACTACAGCATCACCCACAGCTGTTACGATCCAACACCTGCTGGAAAAGCCTGTGGGCATTGCGACAGCTGCATTTTGAGGAAAAAAGGATTTAGAGAAGCGGGGATTCATGACCCGGCGGAATACGTTGATTAAGTTCGACTATAAAAAAATGAACATTAATGCAAAATGCTCGGAACATTTGATACATGCCGTAAACTTTTAATATGTTTATTTCTCGTTGTGACAACTCTTGCGGTCTACTGGCCTGTTAAAGACTGCGAGTTTATCCATTATGATGATGATCTTTACGTGCTTAATAACCCGCATATACAGGAAGGATTCAGCATTGAAAGCATAAAGTGGGCATTTACTTCTACCCATACCGGCAACTGGTATCCTTTGACCTGGTTATCACTGATGTTGGATCTTGAATTATATGGTTTGAACCCTGCCGGGTACCACTGGTCAAATCTTCTGCTCCACATAGCAAATACCTTATTATTATTTTTCTTTCTGAGCCGGATAACCGGCGCTGCATATAAGAGCGCCTTTGTGGCGGCGTTGTTCGCCCTGCATCCGCTTCATGTTGAATCCGTGGCCTGGGTATCGGAGCGTAAGGACGTACTCAGTACACTCTTTTGGATGCTCACCATAGACGCCTACGTAAAGTATGTAGAAAGGCCAGCCATTATTAGATACTTACTTGTTCTTATTTTGTTCTTTCTGGGACTCATGGCTAAATCAATGCTTGTAACACTTCCATTTGTCCTCTTATTAATGGACTTCTGGCCCCTGGAGCGTTTCCCCAGAAGGCAACCGGACGAAGGCATAATTATCAGCAATCAGATACAGACGAAATCAACGGGACACGATATCTTCATCCGGCGTCTCATTTATGAGAAGATACCTCTTATAATTTTAACAATTCCGGTCAGCGTTGTCACTATCATTGCGCAACGACAGGCAGGTGCCATGCAGCCTATTGAGTGGCTGCCTCTTGATATGCGGGCAGCAAACGCGCTTACATCCTATGTCCTGTACATATGGAAAATGTTGATACCCTCCGATCTTTCTGTATTCTACCCCCATCCCGGCATCTGTCCTATTTGGCAGGTAGTATTATGCAGTTTATTTTTGGCTTTAATTTCTGCTGCAGTATTAAAATTTGGGAAGCGCTATCCTTACCTTCCCGTAGGCTGGTTCTGGTATCTCGGCACATTGGTGCCTGTCATCGGGTTAGTGCAGATCGGCAGTCAGGCAATGGCGGATCGTTACTCATACATACCTCTCATCGGACTATTTATCGTGGCTACCTGGGGATCTGCTGACATACTTAAAAAATACCGCTATTGTAAGGCAATCCTCGCCTCTTTGGCACTAGCAGTTATCATTGTGGCGATAACATTTACGAGTCAACAACTACGATACTGGCAGAACGGTATAGCCCTATGGCGTCGCAACATCACGATTACTGCACCAAACTTTACTAGTCACTACAACCTAGGCGTGACTTTAATGGACAAGGGAGATTATGCCGAGGCTACATCGGAGTTCCGAAAATCCCTCCAATTGAAACCGGATAGTGCATCAGCTCACAACAATCTTGGAATTTCCCTTTATAGACAAGGTGAAATCCAACAGGCAATAAATGAATATGAAGCCGCACTCAGGCTTAAACCTAATCACACAGAAGCCCATATGAATCTTGCCATGATCTTTTTTCAAAAGGGCAGTTTTGAGTTATCAATCCATCATTTAAATGAGGTAATCAAAAGTATGAACCTCGAAACAAGTCCCGAATCCTCGAGCTTCGCAGCAAGTGACCCCGGGAGATTAATAATTCAATTCAAATTCGCCCAGGTTAATTATTTACTGGCATCTGCTTTGAAAAAGCAAGGGAAAATCGAGGAAGCTAAAAGCCATTATGAAATTGCAATAAAAATCAACCCGGCTTATGCTGATATGGGTTTTAAATAATTTCCTCAAATCCTTTCTATCTAAATAAAGAAAGGCCATTACTTTATAAGCCATGGCCTTTCTTTCCGACACCCTGGTTACCCGAAGGTTATATCATCTCAAAGATGCCAGCCGCCCCCATGCCTCCGGCGATGCACATGGAAACGATACCACGCTTTGCCTTGCGCCTCTTCAACTCGTACAGTAGCTGTGCCGTCAGTTTCCCGCCTGTAGCGCCCAGCGGATGTCCAAGGGCGATGGCACCACCGTTGGGATTTATATCTCCGGCCTTCAATCTGTCCTCTATGCCTACTGACCTTATAGAATAGAGCGCCTGGGACGCGAAGGCCTCGTTG
>DASPQI010000402.1:0-5618 GCA_035625045.1 Syntrophales bacterium
CGCGGGGAAATATCTCGAGTAGCCAGATGGCGGGCACGCCATAGCCGGTTCCCACATCGATGATCACTTCCGGCTTTTTGATAAAAGCGGCAAGCTTCGGGAACATGGGATCGAGGGTGATCTTGAAGCGAGCGAAGAGCCGCGGATAAGCCTCCATGTGACGATAACGTCCGACGGCACACTGCCTGTGTCTTTTCGAACCGGGCACGATTATCTCATCCTTAGGAGGCACAGGCGTAAACACCCGTTTAAGGATGGGCGGTGTAATCATCACAGCTCCCAGGAAAGAATAACCGATCCCCAGGGCAAGACCGAGACCTGCGCTCTTCAGCATGGGATTGTCGGCAAGCGCCAGGATGCCGAACCCCAGAAACGTCGTAGCGAAGGAAAGAAAAACGGAGAGGCGGATAAGCCCCAGGGAAGGATCATGCTCATCGAAATAGCGCTGATAGGAACGCACCAGATAAAGGGCGTAGTCCGTTCCCATCCCGATGACAACCACGGATACCATGAGGGTCGGTATGGTGAGGGGCTGCCCCGTAAGATTCAATGTGCCTAGGGTGCATATCAGGGCAAAGATCGTCGGCGCCATGCCGAGCAGGGTAAGCTGCCAGTCGAAAAAATAGAAAAAGGCTGTAAATATCGTGATGATGCCCACGATTACGGCCATCTTGATGAATGCGGAAAGGAGGGCTGATTCAAACCTCTTGCCGAAAAGGGCCGGATCAAACACCCTCGCCAGCCCTGTTGCCGCGAAGCGCCCGTAAAAATCCTCTCCGTTATACGCCGGTCCTGGAGAGAGGGTCGCAACTTCCACCCATGAAGACTGGTCTTTATTCACCGATAAGCCGAGGAGGCCGGAAAACTTCTCCGGCATGTCGGTTCCCTGCCAGTCATTTTTATTTATCAGTCTAAAAAAATGATCAAAGGCGGACGGTGAAAAACCGAGCGGCCGCGAAGCCTCTCCCATAGTCTTCTGAAGCCCAGCAACGCGATCGGGCGTCCAGAAACTTCGCCAGGCCACGAGATTCCTGCGTGCCATCTCCTCGCCGGGGAACAGCATGGATGGGACGAATGCCTGAGAAAGCCGGCCGGCTTCCAATTCCTGAGAAAGCAGTTCAGCCAGACGGTCGCTTTTCTGCTGGAGATCCTGCCGATCACTCCCCTCCATCATAATATACAGCCTGCTCATGATATCTCCCCACGTATCGCGGATGAGTTTCTCCGCGTTCAGCGTCTCCGGGCTGACGGCATTCAGGGTATTTAAATCGACATGAAATTCCGGCCTGGCGAAGAACAGCATGAAAACGGCTAAAGCCAGCGCGGCATACACCTTCCACATACCGCTTGAAGACGCGATTCTATTTACCCAGCACTGCAAGGGCAGATACGGCGGGCGTTTTGCCGGGGTGACTACAGGAAATAACAGGGGGAAGAAGGCATGGACAAATATGAACGTGAACACAACTCCCAGAGCGGCGAACTGTCCTATCTGCGAGAGGGCGGGAAATCCGCTCACAGACAGGAATACGAAGCTGACGGCAGTAGTCAGCATGGCAAGGAGACCCAGCGACCAGACCTCCCTGGTGGTTTCCAGGCCGCGCGTTTCGTACGGGCGGTCCAGAAAAAGTAGATACGTGATTCCGTAATCGACGGTAAAGGAAATGATCGCCCCGCCGAAGCCTACGGCCAGCATGGAAATGGAGGGGTGCAAAAGCGAATACACGAAGATCGCCATCATGGTTCCGGCGAAGGCGGGTAGCAGGGACAAGAGACCGATCAGAGGTCGGGGGAAACCCACAAAGAGCAAAAGGGCGATGGCGATAGTGGAAAATAAAACCGCCCTTCTGACATTTCTTTTCGCGCTCAGCTCATTATCAAGAGCGGCGCGGTAGGCGCCGACGGGTGTGAGGGTGAATTCACTTTGCCGGCCGTATTTCCCGTGTAGATTTTCGGAGATATTATCCAGCAGTGCCGTAACTTTTCTGGAGAACTGAGTATCCATGCCGGAGCTCAGAGGCTCGGCGATGATCAGGATATGCTTCTCGTCCGATGAGACAAGATGGCCTTTGTAAATGCGCGCCCCTTTCACCGGCGAAAGAAACGACAGACGCGCAAGGACGATATTGCGCAGGGCAAGGGGGTCATCCGAGATAAGCCCCGTCTGGCCTATTCCTTCAAGAAGGTGCATGGACGATAAATAATCCCCCATCGTCTGCCGCACCTTTTCAGGAGCCAGCAGCGGCTTGATGTTTTCTTCAAGCTCCTTCTTGTTAAAGAGGATCGGGAGATGATCTACGATATGGCGGATCAGTTCCGGCATCAGTTGACCGATATGACTGAAACCCACTTCCTTGAAGAGGCCGCTTGCACGCATCTTAGCTTCAACAAGGTTTGCTCCTTCAACGAGGACATCAATATCTCCACCGGGATTTCCCACATCGACGACTACCCGGTCATGAATCGGGTGATGCATAATGACATAACGGGCATCGGCTAAAACCGGATCGCTCTGCGGGAGAGAGGACAGGATGTCGGTGTCAAACCGGAGACGGTATATCCCCGCCGTAAACAGTCCTATGACAGATAAGATCACAACGCTTACAAGGGACCATCTCAAAAGGTATTTATGCGCGTTCATCATAAAAAAATTTTTGCTCTTATTCACCCTCTCTCCCAAAGGGCATGGGGATGTCCCCCGCTGGCGGGGGTGGGGGGTGGTTTCATATCATCAAGAATTACCCTCAATCGCCCTTTATAAAAGGAGGAGATTTAAGGAAGGGCAATATACATAATCTGGTGAAGATCAGACGGCTGAAAGCGGCGGCATTCCGGCAGAAATCGACAAACCCGCGATAATGCGAAACCCGCTGATCATCGGTTTCGTATGTTACCCGGACGGGTGTCTCCAGGACAGGCATGCCGTGCCAGTTTGCCCTGACCAGGATTTCCACCTCAAACTGGAAGTGACGTGCCCTCACACCTAGATGCATTGACTCCGGCAGCGGATACAGCCTGAATCCGCTCTGTGTATCCCTGATTGCCGGGCCTCCGGACGCCCGTACCCAGAAGTTAGAAAAAGCCCTGCCGAAACGGCTCTTCCACGGGACATGACGGTGTTCCATTCCTTCCCTACAGCCGACAATGATCGGCCTTTGGCCAGGTGGAACGGCCTTAATAAGTTCCCAGGCATCTTCGGGATGATGCTGTCCGTCGGCATCCATGGTAACGGCCCAGTCTGCAGTCGACGCTACCGCCGCGAAACCGTTCAGTATGGCAGCGCCTTTTCCTCTATTGGCGCTATGACGGATGATATTTACGGTAGGTATGTCCTTTATGCGGTCATAGGTGGAATCCGTGGAGCCGTCATCAACAACAAACAGCGGCAAGTGAAGCTTCAGGGCTTCTCTGACCACCTGTGCAACCTTCCCTTCATGATTGAAAACGGGAATCACGACGGCAATGCGGCCTTTATCCATCAGTACACTTTCTTACTCCGTATGATCATTCCCTGACCGATTTCAACTGAAAATTGCATGTCGCCTTCGAACTTTAATTCCTCTCCCTGAATCTTCTTACCGCTTCGGGGATCCTGTCAGGTTGTTCCATAAACATGACCAGTTCTTTAAATATTGTATTTTCATGCAGAAGTTCCAGCGGGAGGTCCACATGGAAGGTATCGTGTAAAATAATCTGTATATTTACGGCTACCATTGAATCCCAGTCCGGGATTTCACCCAGCTTTGTCTCCAGGGTAATCGATCCGTCACCGATCTCAAATAAATTATCCAACAGGACTCCTTTCATCTTTAGCCAAATATCATTCATGCCCATTCCTCACATCAAATGCGTATCAGGTTAGCCCCCCAGGAAAGCCCGCCGCCAAAAGCTACTGTCACGATGAGATTGCCTTTCTTAACTACACCCGTGGAAATCGCTTCATCGAGTGCAATCAGTACGGACGCGGCAGCGGTATTACCGTAGGAAGAGAGGTTCATAAAAAACCGGTCTTCAGATACAGAGAGAATGCTCGCGATTCTGTGAATGATATTCACGTTGGCCTGATGGCAGATAAAGCACTTGACGTCGTCTATTTTTACGCCAGCCTCTTTTAGTAGCTGAAGAATTATCTCAGAACCTTTATCCACGGCAAAGTTAAATACATCGACGCCCTTCATCTTGAAGAACGCCAGCTTGGAATTCGTCATTTTTGCGAAGGGCAGCATCGTCCCACCCGCTGGAACACTGATAGCATCGCTGCCGCTTCCGTCCGTTCTCAAGCAGGAGTGCAGAACTCCTTTGAAGGAAGTGCCGCCGGCTTGAAAGAGGACAGCTCCGGCACCGTCTCCAAAAAAGGGATAGGATGAAAAATCCTGTTGATTCATTATCTTCGAATATACTTCAGAAGCTAACAAAAGGATATTCCCGCAGTATCCAGATTTAATGAGGGCATCGGCCATGGCGATACCGAAGGCGCTTCCCGAACAGACCGAATTGATGTCAAAGGCAAAGGCATTCTTCGCACCGATAATATGCTGAACCCGCGTTGCCGTCGCGGGCTGCATGCGATCGGGAGAGGAGGTGGCAAGAATAATACCTTCCACATTCTCCGGGGGGTAGCCGATATTATTGAGGCACTTCATCGCTGCCTGCACGGCCAGATCCGATGTGCATTCCTTATCGGAGGCCACCCTTCTGAGAAATACACCGGTCTTTTCACCGATCAGATGAATTGCCTCCTGTGGAAATTGTATCAGATCTTCGTTGCCGACAACTTTCTCCGGCAGATAGCTGCCGGTTGATATGATAACTGAATTTCGCATTTCGATGGCACACCCGCCTCGCTAATGATCAAAACCCCAGGGCCTGCCTGATTTCATCCGGGATGGTGAACATGATCTCCATCTCCGGCGCTTTCACGGCAACCTGCTCGGTTCTCCCGCGTGTACATACTTTTCCATCGGCTTTAAGCCTGATTTCAAAATCCACAACAATCTTCGTCTTACCCTCAACGACAGTGGCCTTGCAGATAAATTCATCCCCGTGCCGCAGGGGATAGATGTGTTTTGTGGTTGTTTTGATGATGGGAAACAGATACTGCGTCCTCAGATAAAACTCATAGAGATCAACGCCCACCTGAGCGAAAAGGGCCACTCGCGCGTCCTCAAAATAAAGAAAATAATTTCCGTGCCACACGATCTGCATGGGATCAAGATCATAAAAAGGCACCTTGTGTGTAATCTCGTAGCTGGGGTGATGTTTACCTGTCATGATGATTTTCCTTTTTTATTAGGGGAGTATAGGAAGAAGGCGAATATGTGTCAAGTGGAAACGCGAACAGAGATGATCTGATAAGTTTTGGGGAGGTTTGGGGACTCCATACCAATTAAAAAACAGATTAACTAATATGAAGTCCCCAGAATGGAACCGGGATGACTGGAAAAACAATTTTGTTAGTATGTAAGGTGCGTTAGCACCAGTATAACGCACCCTACAGGTCGGAACAACAGCCTTTGGTGTCCCGGAAATTCCTTATTAGTTGAATCGTGATGTTGGTGGTTATATTATATTAATGAGAAATGCAATATTAGTTTATATAAGGCAAAATACGGGGGTTA
>DASPQI010000403.1:0-3140 GCA_035625045.1 Syntrophales bacterium
AATGCCAAAGTCGATATGGCCATCAAGATCGGCCCCGATCTGGCTAGGAAGATCAGAAAGGGTGAAACAGCAGAAATTCAGATCATCTCGGATGGAACGATGAGCAACATGGCGTCGATCCGTATAGCATATTCAGTGCAGATCATTGATAAAATAAACCAGGACCTTCTCAAGGAATTATACCCGCAGCGAATGGACTACGGCAAAATAGACGGTCGGATCAGAACGTGGTATAATCCTAACCTCGACAGCCAGCATTTCTTTGTACCCGGAATTGTGGCCTTCGTAGTAATGCTGATAACTCTGCTTCTCACCTCGATTGCTGTCATCAAGGAAAAAGAAATGGGCACAATAGAACAGCTCATCGTGACTCCCCTGAAACCAACGGAACTTATTTTAGGCAAGACAATCCCGTACATCATCATTTCTCTCGCGCAGATGGTAATGGTGACGATCATCGCGATATTTTGGTTTGAAATACCGCTCGCCGGGAGTATTTTTCTTCTCTTCTCTGCCACCTGCCTGTTCCTTTTGAGTACCCTGGGCGTAGGCCTGTTCATTTCCACCGTTTCCAAGACACAACAGCAGGCCATGATGACCACATTCTTTTTCATCCTGCCTTTCTTTATGCTCTCCGGCTTTGTCTTTCCTATTGTCAACATGCCTGTATTCGTGCAATGGTTGACGTATCTCAATCCTTTGAGGTATATGCTTATAATAATCAGAGGAATCTTCCTGAAAGGGGTAGGTATCGATGTCCTCTGGCACCAGTATGCCGCTATGGCTATTCTTGGTGTAGTTGTATTTACTGCAGCTATCCGCCGTTTCCGGAAACGCCTCGATTGATCAAGAGAGGTCTCTATCATGAATGGCTCCGATTCTTATCTCAAATACAATCCCTTTGGCAAATTGAAGAATGTCCTGAAGGGAAGCCCGCTTTCTCATCCAAGGCCTCCTGTCAAAAAGGCAGCCGTCAGTGAGGATGCTGATAATCCTGAAATCGAAGAAAAAGTTTTTCTGGAGGCCATGCAGGATGTAAACCCGATAGCAAGGGATAAACGAACAGCGAAAAATATTAAGGACAGGCCGCCCGAGAAGGTCAAGAATGGCTTCGAGACTGAGACTGTCGCGCAGCTAAAGAATCTTTTAATGTATGGGGAAGGTTTTGTTATTTCAGAAACGCCTGAGTATATGGAAGGTACAGGCCGAGATGTACATCCGGAGTTTGCCCGAAGACTGCACCGCGGTGATTTTTCCATACAGGCCCACATTGATCTCCACGGTCTTGGCGTGACAGAAGCAAAAGAAACATTTGAAGAGTTCCTCAAAGGTGCGGTCACATCCGGGAAAAGAGCGGTCCTCATCATACATGGACGCGGCCTCTCTTCACCCGGCGAGCCGATCTTGAAAAATAAGGTTCGTGAGTGGCTTACCCGCGGGCACTGGCGCAAATGGGTAATCGCTTATGCAAGCGCGCAGTCTTGCGACGGCGGTACGGGTGCCACTTATGTATTGCTGCGCCACCGCCCAATTTCGAAGAGCTCAAGATGAATCACACTTTTTTATATCTGGAAGGAATATGGATTGCCAGGGGCATTATTTTGATGATACAGATCGCGCTTTACCACTGGAGGGGATGACCAGGATTATGCACCTCGAGGCAATGTGGATCAATGAAGGAGAAATGGAAATAAAAGCGGCAGACAAGCCGATCAAAATTTACAACCGTTATGAAATTGTCCCTTTCAGAGAAGGCAGGCACATTACGACATGGGAATCTCTGAACCCTGATCTGGGGATTCTCCAGGGGCGGTTTGTCATCGTGGGTGACACGATAATATCCACGTGTCGTTCAGAAAATGGCGACTATGCGGGTACAGAAATTATGCTGAACGTAAGCGACATGCATTATAAAAACAGGGGTGTTCTTTTCAAAGGGAATGACAAACTTTCATCCTGGAGCGTAGACCTGCGAAAGACGTAGTTGTCCCCCTCTGGAGGGGGCTGGGGGAGGTTTGGTAGACATATGGGTTTTGCCAAGTGCATCAGAAAACGGCTTGATTAAAAGGAGCGTTTCCTGTACATATTTTAAACATATCATCAATAAGAGATTACGCTGAAGCCTGGCCATTGGGGAAAAGGGTAATGCTGAGAGTCCTTGACGACGAATCTGCCATCAAAAAATACAGGCGCCAGTTCATAAAAAGCTTCAAACCTTTCATTAATGAGAAAATCGCGGTTAATCTCGGCCATCCCGGTGCAACAGTTAAAGCAAAGGTTTCCTGGTCGGACAGCCTGGGAATCTGGATGCTCCATGAAAAAATATCCGACAGCCGGTACTGGCACGCCTTCGGTGCGGGAAAACCTACAGGGGCATCGCACATCCCGATTACATGCGAAATCAATTTCCCCGCGCGGGGCATCGACCGGCGGATCGGCGGGGCGATGGCCGCAGATCGCGGAGGCAGGGTCTATGTAGTTCACCGCGGTAAAATCGGCGGTGGTAAGAAAGGAGTCGGCAAGTCTCTGTTCGAAGACCATTACCGTGGTGTGTGGACAACTATGGAAGACGGCCCCGTGGACACCACAGTGGCCTTAATCGGTATTCTAAATTCTCCCCGGTTTGTGAGGCAGGTTACTCAATTCGTCCGAAAGATTGATACAATAAAAAATCTTTATTCTTCCCCTTCGTCCCAATTGGAAATAACTTTTGATGAGCTTTGTTTCAGAGAAGAGCTAATAGGTGCGAGCCACGCCCAGCCAGAACTTGATCCAAGATTCGTGTGTGACCATGGCCTCATTGTGAAGGACCTGCATGATGTTCTCTCTCGCCGTGGTCTTAAAATCGGTAACAATTTGGAACACGATCTTCTCATCGCCAACGCAAAGGGAGATATAACAATCGTCTTCCGGGTGATTACCGATGCATTGCCAGAAAGCATACAATCGGGGGCCGGTCAATTGTTACTCGCCAGTACCGACCTGCCGGGGAGGCCTCGACTGATCCTCACTATTCCTCAATCTATCGACGAAATCCTCAAAGCAAAACTGAAAAAGCTGGGCATAGATGTTCTCGTGTACGAGTGGCAGCGTGATAAAGCCGTTTTCCCGAATCTTCCTGCGCTGATCTATTAAAGTTA
>DASPQI010000404.1:0-2367 GCA_035625045.1 Syntrophales bacterium
TTCTTTACATCGAGGGCAACCTGATCTTTCAGATTCTCCAGAGCATATGTGGCCTGGTTCTCCCGGGCGCGGCTTGCATCAACCCTGTTTTTTGTCTTGCCCCATTCCCAAAAATTCCAGGAGGCCACTCCCATGACGTAAGAATTGTCCGCGTTTCTTAAAGGGCTTCCGTTTACATTCGGGTCATCCCCATAGCGTTCGAAGTGGCCTACAATGTTTACGGAGGGGTAGTATTCACTTTTTGCCACATCGACCAGCTTCCGCGATTGTTCGACCTTCTGTGTATATGACTTGATCTCCGTCCTGTTTTCCATGGCAAGCTTACGGCATTCATCGAGTGATTTTGGATAGTCTCTGAGAGTAAGGATATCCTCTACCTCTGTTGGCGTATTGATATCTCTCCTTAAGACCGTATTAAATCTCGCTTTTGCTATCTCAATACCGTTTTCAGCCCGGACAAGATTTTGCCTGCCGTTGGCCAGTTCCACTTCAGAGCGAAGGAGGTCATTCTTGGGAATCACTCCGGCATCGAAAAAATCCTGAGACATATTCCTGTGTGCCTCAAGCTGCTCCACCGACTGCTTTGCTACAGTAAGGTTCTTCTCCGCCTTCAGTACGTTAAAGTACGCTACGCGGACATCCTGGATTATATCCTGTACGGTCGATGCTTCATCCATGGAGGCTATTTCCCGACCGATCCTGTTTGCCTGATAATTCGCCAGTATTCCACCGCCGGCAAAGATTGGCTGTTTTGCTTCTATTACCCATGAGTAGTTATCTTTTGTCGATGTCGGCAAGAATGGCGGAAAGCCAGGAAAGTTGATGACCTCCCCCGGTTCTTCATTATATCTTTGATAATTATAAGAAGTACTGAACTTCGGCAAGAATCCGGTAAATGCTTCTTGTTTCTGGGACTCCGCGCTCTTTACCCCTTCTCGCGCTGATTGGATGAGGACACTTTGCGAGAGGGCCAGATCGATGCTCTGCTGCAGAGTCAGCTTATCCGCAGGTTTAGCACCCTCAACAAAAATAAAGAAAAACAATATTGCCGCGGAAAAGATTAAACTCAATGTCTTGGTCTGCATGTTCCTTCCTTTCATTTCTTTACGGCATAGCCGCTTGTTAACATTCCTATTGGACATTTTTATGAAGGCGTTATTTCTTGACGGCTTTTAAAATAAGCTTCTCTATCTCCCCTGCAATATTGCCGGACACTTTATCATGCATGCTCCTTATGGGTTTAGGAATCCAGTCATATCTGGCTCTGATGGGGGCACTTGTTTTAAAGATTATCATGGCCCCGATAATCATTATGTGTATAAGGAAGGGGATGGTTTCGACAAATATTCCCTTATCCACACCCTCACTGATGATTTCCCTGAGCATATTAACGATGCGAAATATGTCCCTTGCCACAACTTCCGGAAGATGCATGCCGCCTGATGCGACCTCGCGCATCATAATGGGGGCAACCTGGGGATTTTCGTCAAGATTGCGGGCAAAAGAGCGGATATAGATTCTCAATTTTTCTTCAGGGTCTTGTATGTCTTTTATCTTGCGGGCTATTATTTCCGCTGTATTGCCGATGACATTTTGAATGACTTCCGCATAGAGGGCGTCTTTATTGCCGATATGATAATAAATCATGGCTTTATTAACGCCTGCGCGTTCGGCAATCTCATCGACCCTGGCCCCGGAAAAACCGACCTCCGAAAAGACGCTTGCCGCGGCTTCAAGGATGCGTGTGACGGTGCCGTTTCCCTTTTCGACTGATGCAGTATCCATTTCTGTACCCCTAAAAAACTATATGGTTAAACTAACCAGTTATTTAAACTAGTTGGTAAATAACATGCATCAACTATTGTGTCAAGGATTTTTTGCAAAGAAAGACCTTCTCCTTGACACACAAACTTTTTATTATATCTTGTATTGAATCCGGAAGCGAGCGCAATCCGCCAGTTTGCTGCGGAGAGCTTCAAATTATATTGACTTACAAGAGCGGTTCTCCTATACTCCACGCACCGGAATTCTAATCAAATACAAATCAAAACAATCAAACGGAGGGCGGTATGAAAAAAATATTTCTTTCGCTTGTTTTATGTGTATTCATGATTCTGTTTCTCGGGGCCTGCACCGAAAAAAGTAATACTATTAAAATAGGGGTGAATGCGGAAATGACGGGTGACATGCCCGCTGTCGGTGAGTCCTGTAAAAAAGCGGCGGAAATGGCGGTTAAGGAGGTGAATGACGCGGGCGGGATCGACATCGGCGGGCAGAAATATAAGGTGGATCTGTTTGTCGAAGATAATGCTGGCAAACCTGATCAGTCCGCCTCCGCTACCCAGAAGCTGGTCACACAGCAGAAGG
>DASPQI010000405.1:0-3647 GCA_035625045.1 Syntrophales bacterium
CCCATAATTTTTTATGCTGATAGTATTTTGCATTATATAGTAAAGGTTGCTGTCCATACCCCAGAATTCAAAGGGGAGATTGTTAATAAGCGCACGCAGGCGCGCTTCGCTCTCACGTGCGGCCGCCTCGGCCTGCTTGCGTTTGGTAATATCTAGAATAGATGCCACGCTCTTTTTTGTTTCCGGTATAACCGCAATAGTCAAAAAGGCGTCCCTGATACTACCATCCCTGCTGACAAACTGAAATTCGTAATTCCTGGGAGCGGCGGTTGGATCGATCCTTCGCAAACGGTGGTACTCTTGCATCTTCGCCAGGTCATTCTGCACAACGAATTCCGTCCACTTCCTCTTGCCCTCCATCTCCTCCTTGGAGTAGCCGGACAGCTTCTCAAATTCGGTGTTGACCAGAGATATAGTGCTGTCTTCCTCGATGATCATTGTTGCGGCAGCGGTCGTTTCAAAAATCAACCGATACTTGATTTCGGATTCCCGCAGCGCTTCCTCCGCCTTCTTACGTTCGGTTACGTCTCTAATCGTACCCACTATCTTGTAAGGAATGCCCTTCTCATCGAAAACAAGAAGGGAACATAAAGACATGGTGAGAAGTCGCCCGTCTTCATCCTTCATTTTAACCTCGTAGTCGGTTACCCTTCCCGTCTTCCTAATTGTTCTTAAGAATTCTTCCCTTTCTTCACGATAAGCATATATCTCATATATAGATTTTCCAATCAATTCTACTCGTTTATATTTTGATAAATTTTCAATGGAGGGTGACAACTCCAGAATAATTCCACCAATACTGACTTCATAATAAATATCTTGGATATTCTCATATATATGCCTGTATTTCTCTTCGCTCTCGCGCAGTCTATTCTCTGCACGCTTGCGCTCCGTGATATCGCGAAATTCCGTAACCCGCACCTTTCTGCCTTGATATGGAATAACCTTACCCTGGATTTCCAAAGGATATGTAGATCCATCCGTTCTGAGTCCCACGACTTCATAAGGTTTTTCGAAATCTGAAAGGATATTTTTCATGACCAGATCACGCCATTTCGTATCGATAAGCTTTAATCCGTCCATTCCAACAAGTTCGGATAATTCATACCCCGTCATTGCGGCTAATCCCTGGTTTGCTTCCAATATTAAGCCTTTGTCGTGAATAGCAATACCTCCAAAGGAGGCCTCATGGAGCCGGCGGAACCTTTCCTCACTTTCCCGCAGGGCTTTTTCTGTCCGTTTCCGCTCCTCTATTTCCTCCAGGAGCTGCCTGTTTTTTTCTGAGAGTTCGGCAGTGCGCTCCTCCACCAGTTTTTCTAAATTATCATGCGCCTGCCGCAACTCTTCCTCCATCCTCTTGCGGTCGGTAATATCCAAAAACAGGGATTGTTTGGAAATGGAACCATCCAGGTGGTATATAGGTGTATTCATCACATACAGCCAACGGTTGTCCTTGGGACTTAGCACCTCCCAGCGAACGTTCTCACCTTTGAACACACGGTCATTAACACACCATGGGCAGATGGAATCACGATCATGTAATACTTTATAACACTTTTCCCCTGTTCCATCATAACCGGCGCGTTCAATCAGACGCTCATTCATAAACTCCACACGGTAGTCTTGCGAGCAGATGTATATATATCCATCATAGGCTTCCACTATGGCGCGGTAACGTGCTTCGCTTTCCTGCAATAATCTTTCCGCCTGCTTGCGGTCGGTAATATCCTCTATTACCCCGTCAATCCAGTCAATGCCGCCATTATTATCGTAATGAGCCCGGGCCGATACGGAAGTCCAGATAGATTTATTGTCCTTCCTCCTGAGGTGCAATTCTTTGTTAATAATAGTGCCTGTCTGTTTTATAGCATCTACAAAGGATTTTCTATCCTCAGGTTCTTCGTATAAGTCCGATACTTTAATCTTCATAAATTCATCAACGGAATCATATCCGAACATTCTGGCAATCGCCGGATTTGCCTGGATAAAACGTCCCTGAGGGTCGCCGGTATTTCTGTATACGCCGACGTTCAGATTTTCGACCAGTGTCCGGTAGCTCTCTTCGGATTTTTTTAGCGCCTCCTCCGCCTGTCTGTGTTCCTTCCTTACAGACGCCTCCTTTAATCCACGGTTTATAGCTGGGATAAGCCGTTTCAAGTCATCCTTCATGATATAGTCATGAGCGCCGGCCTTCATGGCCTCTACCGCTGTTTCCTCTCCTATTTTACCGGAGACAATGATGAAAGGAATATCGAGCCCTGTTTCCTTTAATAATTTAAGCGCGGCGATGCCGCTGAATCCAGGCATTAAATAATCGGCGAGAATGATGTCCCATTCGTTCTTAAGCAGAGCACTCCGCATGGCTTCTGGTCTATCCACGCGCTCATATGTCGGATCATAACTACTTTTCATAAGTATATGAAAAACAAGCAGGGCATCATCTTCTGAATCCTCTACAAACAAAACACGAAGGGGTTTACGCATCTAATCGCTCCTTTTTCACGTGAGGTGGGTCGTTTCAGAACAAATAGACCTTTAGAAGAAAAGAAATTATTGAGTTTTTACACCATATGCTTGAATATTTCAATCGTAAATAATTGATATGTGTTCCCTGATAAAATTTGATATATGAGATCGACATATCCTGATAGCGTTTATGTTATGTGTGAAAAATCAACTAAAGAATAACCCACGCTATGTCTCATATAATTATTAACGGCAGGCCGGTCTATTTGAAGCGAGAGGGCAAGGGCGAGCCGGTCTTTCTTCTTCATGCTGCCGGCAGCTCCGGTATCCAGTGGAGGATGATCAGTGAAATTTTGAAGGAGCGCTATCTTTTATATATACCCGATTTATACGGTGAAGGTAAAACGCCCGCTCTCGAAGACTGGTCGTCGTTGCTTGATGAGGAAACAAACCTTATTCGCCACCTGATCGATTCCACAGGCGGAAGCGTTCACCTTGTCGGTCATTCATATGGCGGTGTTATTGCCATGAGGCTGGCATTGTCAGATCAACACCGTATAGCGAGCCTTACCCTTATCGAGCCTGTGGTTTTTAATTTATTGCGGAATGTCGAGCCGACAGGTGAAAAAAACCATATATGAAATTAAGGATTCATGCACAATCGCTTTGAAAAATGGGAATGCCCGCACCGCGGCGCAGCTATTTTACTCGTATTGGAAAGAAGGGGTTGCCTGGGATAATTTATCCAAGCCCATGCAGGATTATCTCACAAACAGCATGGAGAAGATAACAATAGGCTGGGATGCCATTTTTAAAGATCCGATCGACTTGGACGACTATCGCAATATCAGAGTCCCAACGCTTATAATTAGCGGGGATAGAAGTCCATCTGTTACAAGATGGATATGCTTGCAATTAATTCAGGCTATAGAGGGAGCGGATTTCTTTCCTGTAAATGGAGCAGGCCACATGTCTCCCATTACACACGCTGATAAGGTTAATAAGATCATCCTTCAACATATTAAAAATAATTTATTAAGAACAGAGGCACGAAAGCTTTAAGATGCCGGCGCGGTCGATATATTTTTTATGCATTATTTCTTGACACTCGGCCCCATTTTCCTTACATTTCCAAAGCAGTAAATTTACTGAAAAATATTGCACTAACCTTTATATATTGT
>DASPQI010000406.1:0-19350 GCA_035625045.1 Syntrophales bacterium
CCCAGGGAGCCGTTTTTTTAACAAAGAATATGGATCGTCAACTATATCTTGCCAGTCCCGGACGAACCTGTCCCAAAGCACCTTGACATCGGTTTGATATAGTTCCGGATTATCTCCGTAAACCCTTACAATATGTTTCATTAAGTTATAACAGAGAGATGCCTGGCCGCATGCCACGATGCATGGAAGTTGATAATCGTGATCATACCAAAACTGGGTAGGCATATTGGCGGCAACATCTGCCACCCGTCGCAGCTTCACTGATGGTTTTGGTACTTCCTGACATTTTTCCAGCAAATCGGAAAATGGATAGTCAGATTTCAGGTGGTAGATCAAATTTGATACATGTTGACATTTGCGGTACTCTTCGGTGAAGACAATTTTATAAATTAATAATCGAAGTGATTGTATGCGATTAAATAGTACTGAATCCATACATGCAAGCATGGATGTCGCTCTCAGATTTATCATGTCTATTAATTGGCTGAGGCGAAGTTTTTTAAAGTGATTCCATGCAGCCTGGCCTAATTGAGGTATCTTTTTCAGTATTTTTTTTCGCAAAATTGAACGAAGCCGCCAAATTCCAAGGGCTGTTGAAGTTGCCGCAAATAGTGGAATCAGATATTGAAAAAAATCAGAAAAAAACATGAAGTTATTTTCATGAAAGTGTATTAATATATTGTAGCCTATTAATATGATGCTGAGAATGCAAACAGTAGTAAGAATATGCAAAAAAATATTGATACTTCCTATTGTTAATCCTTTACTTTTTGTTGCAAGGGGGTATTGATAAAATTCCTCAGATATCTGGGTTACATCGGATATAATTACTAATCCAATATTGTCAGGATTACGCTCTTCAGAAAGTAATAAACTGTCAATTCCCTGATTGTCGAGAAGACCGCCATCCATCAGAGGTATCGGTTTCGGGAAATTGGTTCTAACCTCCTCAAATATCTTTCTGGACGGCCAAACAAAATCTCCAGGGAACGCCATTGGCTCAAAAACTAAAGGGATGCAGTGAGAAGCGGCCACGACGTCAGCCAGACGAATATATCTGGCTAACGACCAGGGGATAACTACTTTATTATTACCGATACAGGCTTTCGGATGTTCGCTCCGCTGAAAGTAAAAACCATTTCCTGAAATAAGCTCTGTAGTATTAAATGCAACTTCACGTAACGGAATGTCTGCTTCAAAAATGTCTTTTAAAAGTGCGGTTTGTCCATCCCGCTTTTTAACCAAGATATCCGCATAAACCTGTGCAGCGGAAACTATAACACCTTTGCGGCCAGAAGGTGTTTTCGGCGTACCATCGGTGAGGTGTTTTATTACACATTCCACCAGCCGGGTATCTTTAAGAATATGATAATAATCTTTAAAGAATTCCGAATAAGGCATTTTTTCAGCGAGCGACAATGTATATTTCGCGCCGGTGAAAGACCCACCGGATACAGAGGAAAGCATTTTTAAGTTTGATCTTAGTCCGGCATGGTCCAGGTAATCAAGGCCTCCCAGGTGAAAGGCCACGGCTCTTGATCCGCCGCCGGACATACTCAACCCTATTGGCCCATATATCCCGGATGGTTCACTCGTCCGAATTGACATACCGGCTCCTTTCAAATATATTTTCAGCAAACGGCTTTATAATTCATTATGCAACAAATCAGCATAACGCGCCTCAAAATAAATAACTTTTGTGATCTGTATTTTTTTGATAGATGGTGCCGTTTCTAATAATGACCATCTTTGGGTAACAATAGAATATGGGGAAGGTTACTAAAAAGTTAAAAAACCGAAGCGTTCAGCATCCATTCATGGACATGTAACTGATGGTTATTATGGATTTATTTGTTTATTATCTGCTGTTTAAATTTGCCGATGATGATTTGAAGAAAAGATTTTTATTGTGTGGCTGATTAAAACTGAAATCCTGCTGATTTGTCAATACTATAAAATTAGCGCTATAATTTGATTTTTTATATTAAGGTGTCAGTGTCAACTATAGCTGTATTCTATACCGGCAGGATAAAAAAATCCTGCCGGACTCTTCTCGACGAGATTACTGAGGTGCATTCGCTTTATCTTTGCGATAAAACTCCGTCAGGAACTCAGCGTCTTTTGGAGATAGGTCAAAACGCAAGACTGCATTGTTGATAAGCTTCTTAACGGATTTGCTCGGATCTTCCTGCAATTCGTCAGAGATCCATTTGACGGCTTTGCGGATAGCTTCTCCTTCGGGCATAATAGTGGTCATGTCAGTACACTCCTGTAATCTACAAAACAAGAAAGGGCGGAGAACCGCTCCAACCCTCTCTTGTTTTGTATGCCTGCTTATTAAAAAATCATTTTATAATTACTGAATTTATTTCACAGCATCTTTTAATGCTTTACCGGCTGTGAACTTGGGGACTTTTTTGGCCGCGATTTTGATCGGTTTGCCGGTCTGAGGATTCCTTCCTGTTCTGGCGGATCGTTTAGAGACAGAGAAAGTGCCAAAACCGACGAGGGTTACCTTGTTTCCCTTTTTGAGCGATTTCTTGATCGCTTCAAGAAAGGCATTTACAGCATTCCCAGCTTCTACCTTGCTGCAAGTACTTTTTGCGACCTCATTGATGATATCATCTTTATTCATTCCTTCATCCTCCCTTTTTTATGTGTTAATCTTGATCCGCCAAAGGCGGTGACTTCAACCCCTGAATTAATAAGTCTGTTTCTATATAAAGTTTGAGCTTTAAAAAAGCAACATTAAAATTAAATTATTTTAAATTTTTTTTTGTTCGTAATAAATGATGTCTTACGAATAGATTTGTGCGATAAATTGCCCGTTAGGGCTTATGGTAAACGACTGCCCGGATTGGCATGCTACTTTAAGAAATAAGTTTGTGTGGGATGTATGAGGTGGCGCCTGCCACACGTTGCCTCACGCGTTGTGCAATTGCGACGGTCAAGATGCCTCAAACCAATTGAATCGAAGAGTATGAGTCGTTTCCTGGTTATTTTATGCGCGATGGTCCAGTGATCATGTTCACCACCTAGACTGAGCAGGATTACCCTCTTTTCTCCCTGCATCCTCCCATCATCAATAAAACCTTTCATCTCTGTCCAGAATTGGCCGATCCTTACATCGGGCTGCTTCTGGAAGGGGATTGACCGGTCCATTCTATCTTGAATAACATCCTTGAATATGCTCCCCATTACCGTTACACTGATTCCCGCTATTAGAGAAACGGCAAAGTTCTTGCTGTCCTCAAGGTAGTACACAATCTCTGCAAAAACTTCCTTTGATTCGTCATTATTAAGGCTCCTGATGATTCGCAAGGCATTGACGATGCTGTATATTCCGCAAAGTGAACTAAGGGCGCCCTGTTCGTAAGGCTTGAGTTTCATTAATCGATCCTCAAAAGGCATTTATGTAATTTTTTAAACAGAATTATACCATATAATTATTTCACAATGTGAAGCGCTTTTCAACCCTCTCAGGAAAATCATATAGCCAAAAAATTCCTTTAAACGGGGCTGTATTGTTTTAACTTTCATTTTTATCTGAAGATTTTTTTCGTTTGTGCGGGCTGAGATGATCAGTCCCGTATCTGGTTAAGTATGTATAATCATTTAGCCACAGTTCAATTATTTCTTTTAGTTCTTTTAAGGCATTTCTGTTTTCTTCTGTTGCATCTTCTCTGATTACTTTATCCAATGTGTCGGAAACATCCTGAATGAAGTTCTGCGGTCTGTCATGATATAAATAATTCCTGATTTCGGACATTTCAGTTTCTATCTCGTTTAACCTTTTGTTTATCTGATGTTTTTGATCACTCAGATTATCGAATTCATTCCTTAAGGTTGAGAACTTCCTTATCATTTCCTTTATCTTGTCGATATTTTGCATCTTAACGTTTCCTTTATTTTTTACATGTCCTGTCGAGAAATATCACGATGGGTTCAGTCCACTCATGCGTTTATTGTATTCAGACCAATGGTACCTGAGATTTTCTAACAACGGCGCCAGGATATTGATGTAATCGTCAGTCCAGGGTTCGCTTCCGTTTAAGCCGTCACCCTTTCCGAATCTTACCCAGCCGCGGTCTACCAGAGGCTGGAGGCGTGCGGGGTTTCTGGAGAGTGCGACGCACCAGGAGGCATTCTGATAATATTTCAGTTTATCTCTTGTTACCGGCACATTTATGGCGCCATACAAGTTCAGCCCCGCTGATGTGGATTTGATCACTGGCCGCAACTCATAATAGCGGTTGGAGACGTGGAAAAGTATCACCCCATTTTCCTCCAGCCGGTTGAGATAGATTTCCATCGCTTCCCTTGTCAGTAGGTGGGTCGGGATGCCATCGCCGGTAAAGGCATCCATATGGATGATGTCGAAGTCGGTGTCATCTTTGTCTGTCTTTTGCATTGACAAGCGGCCGTCACCTACGACTATGTGCATTTCTCCCCTACAGTCATCAAGATAAGTAAACCAGCGCCGAGCAATCTCTTCATTGTCAGGATCTATTTCATAATATGTAATACTGTCGTCCCGTTTCGCATATGCCGCTACGGCACCCGAACCAAGCCCTAACACGGCGATTCTGCGGGGTGCGGCGGTTGTTTTATAGACATCATCGATCCCTCCACCGGGGTAAAAATATGAAACGGGCGTCTGCCGCATATCCGGATCCAGCAGTTGCGCCCCATGCAGGGTCCTGCCGTGCAGCAGCTTTCTCATCCCACCAGGGAGGTCTTCTGCTGCCGGCTCATCTTTGATGCGGTAGGTTCCGTAAAAGTTACGGTGACGGAATTTTATCGGCTCTTTAAATGATGCCCAGCTCTCCATTCCTATGAGCGTGAGAATTATGACCATGACCATGATACGACTGCCTGCGGCTAAAAGTGATGTGCCGGGCCGATAGAGGGCGAATGACCTCTCGCAGCACCACCAGAATGCAGCGCCGAATAATACGACCAATATTGGATATTCAAACAGTCCTCTGAATATAAAGGGCGCCATAAGGCTGATTACTGCGCCGCCTATCCATCCCCCCAGTGAGATGGTTAGATAGAAGTTTGTAAGCAGACCTGCGGGCGGGCGGTTCTCGTAAAGAGTGCCGTGGGCAACGAGGCAGATAGCAAAAAAGATAGCCAAGTGTCCGATAATAGCCAGCCAGTGGGAAGGCCCCCACAGATACAATGCAAATGTAAAAAGTAGGATCTCCGGCCATAGAATTTTTAAATATCTGGGGACGCCGCCGCTGCTGCGGAATGTTACAATAAAGCTGCCTAAATAGAGGGCGAGAGGAGCGACCCAGGTTAACGGAAAAGACCCGACTTCCAGGGCAATAAAGTTGGTAACAGCCAGGAGGAACGCAGAAGGAAGACTGCTTAACAGCAGCCATTTCACATATGTCGAAGGTGTGATTGTGTTCCGGTCAATTTTGTTGATGCTTTCCGGAATAGTCCTGTTTGGTGCTCTGTCGGGACGAAGCTGAAACCAGGCCGCCACAACCAGGATTCCATAAACAATATACATTCCCATCCAGGAAAGGCTCTGTATCCGCAAACCCACCAGAGGTTCGGCTACGAATGTGTATCCCAAGAGAGCGATGAGTGATCCTGCATTAGAAGCCGCATAGAGGGGGTAAGGGTCGTGGTACTCCCCGACTCTGGAATGATAGAGCCATAGTTGTGCGACAATAGCCGTCGTTGAAAGCACAATAAAAGGAAGCGCCACATTTAAAAGCAGTATGGCAAGAACGTTAAGGAGTGGCGCGTGGGGGTCAGGCTCCCCGTGGATATTCAACGGCAGATTGATCAGTGGGAGGATAAGGAGGAGTAAATGCCAGCCCCCCATTTTTTTTGCAAAGAGATGGGCATATAAATACCCTAACAGGAGCATAGCCTGATAGAACATGAGACAGGTTAACCAGACATGGGCCGCACCTCCAAAATAGGGCGTCAGCAGACGGCCTACAAGCGGTTCCATTCCGAAGAGCAGAAGTGCGCCGGAAAAAACCATACTGGTAAGCACCACCATGGCCAGTCTGTGGTTAATGATACCGGTTTTTGAGTTAATTTTTATACCCATTAATAATGGCAATCCTCTTTGTTAGTAAAAAATATTGAGAGCATTTATCGCGTCCTATTAGCATATAAGGCGGGGAACAGCCATAAAAATTGGCTTGTCACATTTGCAATAAATCTTTCAAACCTCCACTTGTGATAATTATCGGTATAATGTATATTGACCGCTCTTTATTGAAAAGATTTGAGGAGGATGTATTCATGGATTTTACGTATTTGCGGGAACAGGATCCCGAAGTTTATGAACTGATCAAACAGGAAGAGCAAAAACAGCAATACAAGCTGTCCATGATCCCGTCCGAAAATTTTTCTTCTCCGGCAGTACGGGAGGCTCTGGCTTCAGTGTTCGTACATAAATATGCTGAGGGATATCCCCGTAAAAGATATTATGAAGGAAACCTGTTCGTGGATAGTCTTGAGGAGCTATGTCAGAAAAGGGCTAGACAGGCATTTTCCCTTCCTGATGATTGGCATGTGAATGTGCAGCCGCTTGCAGGAGCCAATTCAAATCTGGCTGTTTATAATGCGCTTCTGGAACCGGGCGATACTATTTTGAGCATGTATCTTCCGGATGGCGGTCACTTATCGCACGGCTGGTCATTCCCTGAGCAGGATGAACAGGGATTAGAAGGACAGGTCGAACAATCCATTTATCTGGGAGGCAGGAGGAAAATCAGCATTGTTTCAAAAATTTTCAAGGTCGTGCAGTACAAGGTCGAACGTGACACAAGACTTTTCGATTATGAAAAGATCAGGGCTTTTGCCAAAGAGTACCGTCCGAAGATGATTATCTCCGGAGGCACGGCATATCCGCGGGAGATCAATTATGATGCCCTTGCATCTGTCGCGAATGAAGTAGGCGCCTATTATCTTGCCGATATCGCCCATGAGGCCGGGCTTGTCGCGGCCGGTGCCAACAAATCGCCCGTCGGGAAAGCGGATGTCATTACTTTTACGACGCATAAGACCATACGCGGACCGCGCGGTGCAGTCATTTTATGCAGGGGCGAATTGGCTGACAAGATTGATTTTGGCGTTTTCCCCGGCTTGCAGGGAGGTCCCTTCGAACACACAATCGCCGCCCTTGCGGTCTGCTTTAAAGAAGCTTGTACTCCGGCATTCAAAGAATATGCTTTCCAGGTAGTAAAAAATGCAAAGAGATTGGCTCAAAGATTCATGGAAAAAGGCTATGATGTAGTTTCAGGTGGAACCGATAAACATCTGGTACTGATTGACATGAGAAGTAAGGGTCTTTCGGGCCGTAATCCAGCCAAAGCCCTCGATCAGGCAGGTATCATTATAAATCGCAATTCTGTTCCCAATGAAACTGGGTCGCCGATGAATCCGTCAGGATTGAGAATGGGGACACCCACCATTACAACCCGTGGTATGAAAGAAAAAGAGATGGATCAGATTGCCAATTGGATTGACTATGTTATTAATATCGTCGGGCCTTACTGTAAGTTGAAACCTGCTGAATTTGAACTCAAGATCAAAAACATGCCTGAACTGGACAGTATAGCGGCAGAGGTGAAATCTCTTTGCCGGAAGTGCCCGCTGACTATCTGAATGAAAGTTCGTGCACCAATTTTTTATCCGGTGTCAGCAGGTACACACAGTGATATACGCATCTGGGCAAATTCTCAGAGCATTGTGGAAAATATAGGAATGAAGTTCTGAATACGAGAACGGTTTTTTCACTCCCGACTGTGTACCAGCAGACCCATCATAGCAAGCAGCATAACGGCTAAGCCGAACCCTATGTACGGAAAAGTAACGCTGTCAAGCTTTAATACGCCCTTCTCCGTAAAGAGGATTGTGTTCGAGAAGTAGCTCCAGTAGATAAAAAAGCAGTAGTTGAAAAACAATGCTATTCTCGGGTAGCCGAAGACCAAGGCGAGCGTGGTCAAGGATACAAGCATAAGTATTTGAGACAGTGATACCGTTACTTGTGTCGAAAATATTGTTTCCATATTTCTTCCCTCTCTTAATAAATAATATTTAGTTTTGCGTTAGGCCGTAAGCCCGTTAATAAATTTGTTCTTTGCTCTTTGGGCCGTAATTTACTTCAGAACCGTGATACAAGCTGTGATGGGGATCACAAAATTTAGATTTTTTATATAAGAGAGGGGTTCAATTGATTTGTAACAGGTTAAACTTAAACAGATTTTTTAAGAGTAGGATTTGTCTTAATACCTTCTACCGCGACCACCTCTAAAGCCACCGCCGGAGTTGGGTTGATATGACCTTGACTTCCCTCTATCCCTGTCTTTCTTGGGTCTGGCCTCGCTGACAACGATCGTGTTTCCGTCAAGCTGGCCGCCATGAAATTTTTGAATCGCTTCCTTCGCTCCCTCCTCAGAATCCATTTCAACAAATCCAAACCCTTTGGATAGTCCGGATAGCCTGTCTTTTATTATATTCACCGATAGAACTTTACCTGCTCCGGAAAAGTTCGCCCTCAGGTCATCTTCTGTAACGTTACTGGACAGATTACCGATGTATAGTTTTTTGTTCATATGTATCTCCTTTGACTTGTCTGAATAAAAAAGGTCCGTGAATGTAAAGAGGCACCCCCGTTCAGGTTTTTACAGGAGTGCCTCTTTTTTTGCAAATAATTGCTTATACGGTCCTCACATTAACCGCGGACGGACCTTTTGGGCTTTGCTGGACGTCAAATTTGACACGCTGACCCTCAGATAAAGTCTTAAAACCGGTGTCTTGAATGGCGCTGAAATGAACAAATACATCGCCACCTTCATCATTAGCAATGAATCCGAAACCCTTCTTCTCATTGAACCACTTAACGATTCCTTCTGACATTGTTTTATCCTCCTTTCTTAGATTTTTCAAAAGTTGGATTACCACGATGACAGAAAGAACATCCCATCACAGCCCTGGAGCGCATGATGGTTTACCTTATACTTCAAAATGTTTTTTACCCAACTTTTATATTCCCCTGAGCTGTAAAAAAAACTTTTTTACTCAGAGACACGCATTTTTATTATGACCTTTGTTTAAAGTCAAGCATTTTCTATTATATTATTTTTACTGCATTATGACCTTGTATGATCTCTTTTGTCTGCCGCGATCGGTGATTGTGACTAATGGATCAGCTGATTTCCAGGAGTTGAATCTCGAAATTCAGATCCTTCCCGGCCAGTGGATGGTTGCCGTCGAATGTCACACATGTATCGGATAAATCAGTTACTGTAACCTCGATAGTTTGACCATCATTTCTGCGGAATCGCAGCACCTGACCGATACTTGGCTGAAGGTCAGTCGGGAGTTGGTCGCGATCAAAAGACACCACCATTTCTTCTATGTGCGGGCCGTAGGCATTGTCGGACGTGATCCTGGAAGTTTTCGTTTCCCCTACGCTCATTCCGATGACGGCATTTTCAAACCCCGGGATGACCTGTCCCCCGCCGATTGTAAATTCTAAAGGGTCACAATCCAAGGAGGAATCGAAGACAGTACCGTCATCAAATGTTCCTTTGTAGTGAACCTTCACACTATTACCCACACATGCCTGTTTCATCCTTTACTCCTTCCTTTTTGTCATATTATAAAGTAGAAAAAATTACCTTATGGAAGTCTGCCTTCCTGCCTTAGTTTGGAGATAATCTGATTAATCTTTGGCAGCGCATCCAGAGTTGCCTTTTCCCCCTCAAGGATTGCTTCATGTCTCTTGGAAAAATCGGCAGTTCCTATATACCCTACGCTAGGTCTTATAACCACGTCTGCCTTGTTGACTTGTATCTGAGACATCTTAGCATTCATGATGCTTATTGATTGCAGCAATGTTTCTATTGTGCTCTTTGGGATCGAACCATCAATATTCGAAGAGATGTCCACGGCAATAACAACATCAGCGCCTTGCCTTTTCGCGGCATCGACGGCTAGGGGGCTTACAACACCTCCATCGACATACGTTCCGTCTGAAATCTTCACAGGTCTGAATATACCGGGTATAGAACAGCTAGCACGTACAGCCGTTCCCGTGTTGCCCGTTCCAAAAACGATCTCTTCCCCCGTTTGTATGTTTGTGGCCACGGCAAAAAAGGGAAGCCGCAGTTTTTCAATGGTAGTATCCCTCAATGCCCAGTTCACGTAATTTTCCAGTTTTTCCCCCTTGACGAATCCGTTGTCAGGGATAGTCAGGTCTACAAGATCTTCCCTTTGGATAGAAAAAGACATCGTTTGCAGTTGATAGGCATCATATCCATAGGCGTAAAGACTGCCCACAAAACTGCCGACACTTGTCCCGACAATCATATGAATCGGAATATTATGGGATTCAAGTACCTTTAAAACACCTACATGAGCAAATCCCTTGGACGCACCCGCTCCGAGCACGAGGGCAACCTTCGCAGGCTTGGGCGGTGGAAGAAGCGTAGGTTTGGGAACACATGCTGCGATGACCATGATGAAAACAACAAGAAATAACAGACGATAGTTTATTCGCTTGATGAAGTTTGGATAAATCATATTTTTCTGTCCCGGATGCTGATGTCCCTTATAGGTCGAGCCACTATAGTGAAAGTAGTCTCATGTGTCAAAGGAAAAGGTCATGTGATGCAGTATATGGCGCCAATAGGTTTGTGTGAGAAGCATCGATCTTTTGAGTATAACTTTTACTTCACCGTTAGACCAATAACACGGTAATTAAATTCGTAGTTAAGGGCACCACTCCAGTCCTGCTGAAAAACACTCTTGTAGCGAGTACCATCCACAGGTCCGACTGGTTTGCCGTAGGTGTAAAACCAGTTGACTATAGGACTTCCCGTGAAACCCAGGGCGATCCAGTAGGAGCCTGGCATGAGAACTGGTTTATCCCTGCTGAAGTCGAAATCTGCCCATCGGTATCCCGGTTTAAGGGAAAGCTGGTCAAGATTGATAAAGTCGCTGGTGCTCAAAGATTGCCCCGGCTTGCCTTGATTATCATGGAATATATCGATCCACAACAAGCCATCCCCGCCAAACTTATGCAGGGCCAAGCCAACTCTCTGGAGTTTGACAGGCTTTCTCAGGACGACGACCTGGGCGTATTGAGTCAGGTTGGTAGTTACATATTCTGCCGTCTCCACGAGAAAGTTCCGGGACATCTCAAATTGATTTACCCCCGAGGCTTTTGTTACCCGCGGAAATGCGAAATCTATATTTTCAGGAAATTCCATGTTGCCGAAGACAAACGGCACTTCATAGCGGAGTTCCTTTTTCTTCTCTTCAGCGATTACCGGGGGAGGAGGCGGTGGAAGCACCTCGATCTGCTTAAACTCAGCCTTGACATTCGGAGAAAGAAGGAGATTTTTGGGGCCATAAGTCTGCCTGTCTCCTTTAACGTTTACATTGTCGCTATTGAAATTAGCAGCGATATTCTCCTGGAGTTTCGGTTTCTCGGCTTCTCCGAGCTGTGCCCACCTTAACAGCCCATCATTTTTTGTCTCGTTATTGTCAACACCAACCTCTATCCGAAGGTAACGTGTTGAGACGAAAAGCATGGTATTCTGGGGATCGAAAGGTACCCATCCGAGCTCCGGAAACCAAACCTCAATCCATGAATGACGACCCTGGCCCATTTTAAAGGTAAGGGTTCCTTTCTGCCAGGCAATATTAAAAGGCTGATTGAATGTGACACCGTTTACTATACGCACCGGTATGCCATTAGCCCGGAGCAGTGCGGCGCTCAGATGGGAAAAGTTTTGGCAATTGCCTTTACCTGATTCTAGAGAATAAATCGCGTCATACCGGACGGGAGGGCTTACGTAGCGGACGTTATCCACGACCCAGGCAATGACACGCTGCACGGCATCGAACTCTGTTTTGACGCCGCCCGCGAGTTTCGCGGCCAGTTCTCTGATACGGCGATTATCGGATTGCACCTGCTCCGTCGGTCTGAGATAATCCTTTAATTCCGGGGCCACCTTTACAACAGGAAATGGATCATCTGTCGTAAGTGCTGGCAGTTTTGTTTCACTGACGGCATTGCAGAAAAGACGCACGTCTATGGCATCCGGTGGCTTTGTCCATGTAGCAGTGATAATCTGGTTGCCCCGTCCATCGGTGCTGCTTTTTCTCTCCTGAGGCTCAGGCGAAAAAGCCAGACCAAACTCTTTGATTTCCTGACGGGATGTGGGCGATTGAAAACTCTGGGGTACAACAAAGCTAAGGACCATCTTTTGAGTGCCTCCACCTGCCGTAACCTGTTCCTGGAGTTCATAGCGGATATTTGACCCCATATCTCCTTTGACTGTGTAATTCTCAGCCTGTAAAAGGACGGGCCAGGATAATGTCATGCAGAGGAGTATGCCAAGCAGTTTTTTCATAGTGCCTTCCCTTTCAGATCAAAACATCGCGGGTTTGCAGATCACTTCCTTCACTTTCATATCAAAAAAGCGGGAGCTGTTCGCCGGTTGGAGAACCAAAGCGGCGTCAACGCCTTTGGCAGTGCCCCCGACAGATATGATATCTTCATCTGTTCTCACGAGTCCCGCATCCGCGGCCATCAAGGCGAGCTCAATTGCAACTTTGACTCCCTGACCGAATATTCTCAATGAATAGGCAATGATTTCGTCAACCTGATATGTGGCTAACTTATTCCTGACACCACGTCCCACGCCGCCGAATGCGTGTTGGCAGGTGAGAACTGCAACGCCTTGCGATTCCAGTTCCCGCCGGTCTTTTTCATCCAGTTCCTGTGTGTCCGGTTTCGCATACCCAGTAACATGTGTGACGGCGATTATCTTTATCTTTTTATCGAGAATCTTCAATGCCTCAAAAGCCGTCCGCCCGCTGCAGGTCGCAATAAGGACCTTTCCGATCGAAAGGTCAATGGCCCTCCTGGAGACAGCTTCAAGTACCGCTTTCGTATTTTTGCCTCCCGGCTTATGGAAATAACGGCAGGTGATATCTTGGTAAAGAGACGGCTCGGACATGATCGTTGACCTCCATTATAAATAAATGAATAAACTTATTTAGTGATGTAGTATTTAGAACTCCCCACGTGGTATATAGGCAAGCATTAGCAGTGTGTCAATCAAAACTTAGGCCATCTATTCCGAAAAGTTAGGAATATAGTATAGGAAAATAACATTTGACAAAACACTTTAAGTGTATACTTTAAAGCAGATGTTAATATTGATCGCAAACAAGGCGGTTAATCTGAAAGGAGTTAATGATGTTTCAAGCAACGGAAAAAGCCATGGAGATGATTAAAGAATTTCTGAAGGATAAGGGTGAGGAGCCTATTATAAGGCTCATGATGAATGAGGGTGGGTGATCCGAGCCCTCTCTGGGAATGGCTCTGGATGAGTCAAGAGATGGTGACGAAATATTTAAGGATGATGGAATCACCTTCCTGATCAACAAAGAATTGTACGAACTCGTCAAACCAATCAAGGTAGATTTTATCGTTACACCGCGGGGAAGCGGATTCAAGGTGTCTTCCAGCCTGGATGCCGGCAGCTCATGCGGTAAGACATGTTGTGGTTAATTGTCCGTTTCAGCTATGTGCGAAGAAGGGGGAACAAATTATTTTATTTGTCTCGCCGATGATCTCATGAAGGCAAAGAGGTATGATGATGCCATTATGCTTTATGAGAAATTGGTTGATATGCATCCTGGTGAGGATTCCTTTCTTCTCTCATTGGCATGGGCCTACCATGACAGTGGAAGGCTGGATGATGCTGTTGATTGTTTCGAACGCCTTCTCAGTGTTGAACTTAAACAGGAAGTCTTTACGGGATTTGCGTTTGATGAGCTGGTCCGGATTTTCAAGGAAAAGGGGGAATATGACCGCCTTGTTGATGTCTGCAAAAAAGTTGTTGCCGCACAGCCTGACGATATCGCCCTCCTCAGTGAACTCGGTAATGCCTACCTGAAGGCAGGAAGGGCGAGCGAGGCGGTTGGTGTATTTGAAAAAATTACAGAAATGGAGCCGGATGCTTCAGCCGCTTACTGCAATCTCGGGAATGCGCTTGTCGCGGCAGGAAACTTTGACGATGCTGAAGAGGCGTACCGAAAAGCCGTTGAGATAGACCCGTCAGAGGCTGATTCCTTTTACAACAGGCTGGCTAACGTATATTTCAATGCGGGGCATGATGAGAGAGCGGAAATGGCCTTCAGAAGATGTCTCGAATTCCGGGTTGATCAACCCGTGTACCACTGCGGCCTAGGGGATGTCCTCGTGAAACTGGGAAAGATCGACGATGCGAAAAACGCATATGATAAGGCTGTCAATCTCAATCATGATTCGTCAGCCGTTTATTACAACAGGTTTGGGAACACCCTCGCTAAGGGAAATTACCACCTTCAGGCAATAGAGGCTTTCAAAAAAGCCATCGCGGCGGACAATGAAAATCCCTTCTATTATATCCATCTTGCGGAGTCATATACGGCAATTGGACTTCTCGATATGGCAGAAAAAACCTACCGGCAGGCCGAGGCCCTCAAATGACAATTAACCTCGCCCCTTCTTTCTCAATATCTCTTTATAGACGTGGTAAAATGCGTCGTTATCGTTAATGCCAGTCTTGATGATCTGGCCGGCATCATTGATGTTTTTCGTGTTGATTATTAGATTGACGCTCTGATTATAAGCGGCCATGTTATCCATGGTGCGAAATCTGCTGCTTATAAGGACTGCAAAAATCTCTCTGCGTGTGTTCATATTAAGATGGGCAAGGTATTGCAGCACTTCATTAGCGGCGGGGTCGTCAGTGCCGAAATTTTCATTTACTATGACGACATCGTAAACGTGATATCGCATATTTTTTAGGGCGTCTTTTAACGCCGGAGGCTCGGTAATCTGGTACCCCAAGTTTTTCATTGCGGCAGCAAGCTTTTTTCCAAGAGAAGGATCAGGTTCGCAGATTATAGCTGTTCCAACATCTTCTCCCACAAAATCAAATGGTCTGTCCGATGCATCATACGTATCGAATGATGCTTCCTTTGTGGGGGTTTTCTTTTCTTCCATGACACTCTCCTTCTACCCTATTATACTTAAATCAACTTTTTGGGTTTACCGTAACCCCTGTCTACTTCAAGCTTACCTAAAAGATCTGTCGTGGCATGTCCCCTTTCGCTCTTTACGGAATCAATGCCGCGTCCTACTATACTCCTGTTGGACGCGTACGCCCTGGCAGTGTCTTCAGTGATTAGCCCCTGTCTGTATAAATCGACAATGTAATCGTCGAATGTAATCATGCCAAACGCCCTGCTTGCCTGGATTATCTCATAAAAGGTCCTTCCTTCTGCTTCTCCGTGCAGGATGGCATCTTTTACCCGGATATTGGAGCCCATTATTTCGAAGGCGGCAATACGTCGCCCCCCGCCTACTCTGGGAAGAAGCCTCTGGCACGCGATCCACCGTACCGTCTCAGCGAGACGCATGCGAATCTGGGCTTCTTCTTCTTTACTGAACATGCCCAGGATTCGATTTATAGTGTGGCCGGCGTCTATCGTGTGCAGCGTACTCAAAACGAGGTGACCTGTTTCCGCGGCGCTAAGGGCGATCTCTATGGATTCCCTGTCCCTCATTTCACCGACAAGGATAACCTGTGGAGCCTGCCTGAGTGACGCCCGAAGGCCATTGGAAAAAGTGTCAAAATCCTTGCCCAGCTCCCGCTGGTTGAAGGTTGACAACTTGTGAGGATGGGAAAATTCCACCGGGTCTTCAAGGGTAACAATGTGAACGGATTTTTGCTCGTTAATATCATTCAATACTGCCGCGAGCGATGTTGATTTACCGGTACCCGTTGCACCGGTGACGAGGATGATCCCGTTTTTCTCCTGGCTCATCTTGGAAAAAGCCTCGGGTAAGTCTAATTCCTTGCATGTGGGAATATTGGATTCAAGTCTTCTGAGGACAATCGAGTAAGTATCCCGCTGTGAAAACGTATTTACCCTGAAACGGGCCTTCCCTGGCACCTCGTACGATGAATCACATGATCCTTCATATAGCAGCATTTCCGTCAGACGACGGTCCTGATTAATCAGATTCAGGGCAAATATCTCTGTCTGAAAAGGTGTTAAGCTTTTGAAAAGTGGTTCAAACTTAACAGCTTTCAGTACTCCTGAAGTCACTATCTGGAATGGTTTGTTAACCGTAATGTTCAGGTCGGAGATATCTTTGTGAGAATCCAGCAGCCTGTTTAATATATAATCGATTTCCTGTTTTCTCATAATGTATTCCTCAACATCAATAGTTTTTAAAACCTCGCGGAAACTATCACCGCGAGCTGACAATTACGCCTCTGTAAAATCACTTGGCGGTGCTTTCAAAAGAGGTCTGAATCTTGCCTTATCATTTGCTCTTAGATATGCGTCCTCAACACCGATCCACCCCCTGTTGCAGAGCTCTAAAATAGAGTCATCCAACAGCTGCATGCCGTATTTCTTTCCTGTCTGGATCATTGACGGGATCTGGAATGTCTTGGATTCACGGATGAGGTTTCGAACAGCTGAATTGGCAATCATGATCTCCACGGCTGCGCATCGTCCCTTTCTGTCAATTCGCTTGAAAAGAGTCTGGGAAATCACCGCCCGGATGCCATCCGCAAGGGTAGATCTGATCTGCATCTGTTCCTCGGCGGGAAAAACCTCAATGATTCGGTCAACGGTTCTGGCTGCACTTGCGGTGTGCAATGTGGCAAAAACGAGGTGACCTGTGTTAGCCGCTTCTACTGCGAGTGATATAGTCTCCAGATCCCGCATTTCACCGACGAGAATAATATCCGGATCCTCACGAAGGGCCCCACGAAGCGCCGCAGAAAATGACTTGGTATGTATGCCTACTTCCCTGTGATTTATAATGCAGCCCTGGCTTTGATGAACAAATTCAATAGGGTCCTCGATTGTTATTATGTGATCTTTCCGGGTGCGATTTGCTTCATCAATAATTGCAGCAAGTGTCGTTGATTTCCCGCATCCGGTTGGGCCTGTAACAAGCACGAGGCCCCTCGGTAAAGTAGCTAACTTGTTGAGAACCGGAGGGAGCCCTAACTCCTGTACAGTCAGTATTCTGCTCGGGATTTCCCTGAACACAGCTGCCACACCGTATTTTTGCTGAAAGAAATTTGCCCTGTATCTGGCAAGATTCGGTATTTCATAGGCAAAATCAACGTCTCCTGTCTCTTCGTATTGTTTGATCCTGTGTTCAGGCGCAATTTCGTACAGCATGGCCTTGAGTTCGTCATTATCCAGTATATTGTACTTTATGCGCTCCATTTCTCCCCTTATCCTGATGGCCGGTTGCTGACCTGATACTAGGTGGAGATCTGATGCGCCCTGTTCATGCATCAGTTGAAAAAAGGCGTCAATTTTTGCCATAAAAAGGCCTCCTTGGGAATTTTAAACGTTTGCCAGATACATTAATGATCTTCCCATGATTGGGACTAAGAACCTAATTATGTTTCGGCATAAATGGGCTTTAACTTTACTGGATTTTTCGGGCCACCATCCAATGTGAAAAAGTATAGGTAAAGGGAGGATGGTTGTCAAGATGAAAAGCCTTGAATTCAATAGACTTGACTTTTATAGGGCAAAGCCTAAGAAAGTGGTAAGCGGTGGTAATTATGGGCAGGGTTGGCACTAAATATTTAACTATTGCTTGACATGTATCATCAGGATCATATATGACTTTTTCAAAGACTTCTCGCACTTCCAGTAATATAATCGTAAAAAAGCGTGGGGATGTAGCTCAACTGGGAGAGCGCGGCGTTCGCAATGCCGAGGTCAGGGGTTCGATCCCCCTCATCTCCACCATGAATAAAAACGGGCTGCTTTTTTGTGAATCGTTCATAAGGCAACCCGTTTTTCTTTTTCAGAATATCTTTGCAAACTGCCGCTTCTTTCTCGTTTTCCAGTTGCCTTTGTGATAGGCGTAGCTCGCCAGCAGCGGCAGCACGGTGGTCGCTTCAGCAAAGACCATCTGCTCGCAGGCCATATCCACCTTTCCCCAGGATGTTGCTTCTTTCAGAGTAGAGCTGGAGCAGGCCCCGTCCCGCACGTCTGCTACGGTAATCTGCACAGCGTACTTGTGCATAGGACTGTCAAATCCTAAGATTTCAGCACAAATTACCGTGTCTTGGGCGAAGTTTTTGGGTACCCCCCCGCCGATAATAAGAAGTCCTGACGTTTGTGACTTTATCTTGATCATAGTCAATTCACGAAAATCCTTCACTGCATCGATGGATACGTGCTTTCCCGAACTGCGGTACTGGTGGAGGACAAGGCCGAATCCGGCACTGCTGTCGGAGAAAGCCGGACAAAAGATCGGGACCCTATTTTCATAGGCAACCTGAACGAGTGAATCCTTCTTTGTTGCGTGCTTCGTCAGATATCGTCCCATCTCCTGGATAAATTCCCTTGATGAGTATGGTCCGGGCTTCAGAGAGTCGGCTATCTCAGTGATTGTTTTATCACAGGCCTGAAGCTCTTCTTCGCTGATAAAGGTGTCATATATCCTGTCAATATACAGCTTTCTGAGTGTTCGATCATCTACATGCGGCGTCCCCTGGTAGTGTTTGAATCCCAGTGCCTCAAAAAAATCCATGTCTACAATCGTGGCGCCTGTGGCGACGACCACATCCACCATGTTATGCGTCACAAGGTCCGTATATATCTGCATGCAACCGGCGGCGCTTGTGCTTCCCGCTATGGTGAGGATGATGGCGCAATCTTCATCTTTCAGCATCCTGTCGAAAATATCAGCGGCCTGGGCCAAGTCTCTTGCCGAAAAGGACATCTTCCACATGGCATCGATGATATCCACTGCATTGAATGATTTTATATCAATGTGTTCGACAGGCGTCTTCAGGAAATCCTGCTTTTTCATATGCTCCTCAGTGAACTTTTTGATCACGAATTATTAAACTATGCTCCAATAAATGTCAATTGAGACTTTGGAAACGAATTGCATCAAAGTAAATGTTACCCAAAGGGGTGAATAAAAGGGATTGTTGACACATAATTCGATGTTACCGAACATCGACTGCCGGAAAGAGAGGCAATCATGAGTCATCGATCGAAAAAAGAGTATGCGGAGGCGACACATTTACACTATAAGAATGCCTCACGTCACGAAAAAACAATCATCCTGAACGAGTTCTGCACTACGTGCGGATACCATAGAAAACATACCACACGCCTTCTCAAAGGATTTAAACGCTTCACAAAACCAAAGCCGAAGAAACGTGGCAAACCTCCCGTTTATCAGAATGAAGACATCCTGAAGCCCTTAAAACAGATCTGGCTGGCAGCAAACCTCCCCTG
>DASPQI010000407.1:0-14058 GCA_035625045.1 Syntrophales bacterium
TGAGAGAAGAAGTCGTGCGCTGCACTGATTATCATGAAGTCGCAAAGGCGATCGCAGATATGGTTACGCAGAGCGGCGGGCCCTGGCTCGCGGCCGCCCTAGGGATGGTAAGTGCGGCGAGAGTAGTGCGCAATCTTCCCTTGGAAAAGGCAAAGAAAGAACTGGAACACGCGGCAGATGTGCTAAGCGGCGCCCGTCCCACAACCTCTGCGAACATGAGCACCCATATCCGGCGAATTCTCAAAGCTGCCGAGGATGCCATAGACCGGGGGGAGGATGCTGAAGTTGTCACATACGCTTATGTGCTAAAGAGCCTGGAAAATCGTTACCAGAATTCGCGTAAGATGGCAACGTATACCGTCGACCTACTGCCGGATGACGTTACAATTCTTACCCAGTGTTACGCGGAGACCCTCATTGGTTTTGTACTGCTGGTTTCTCAAGAAAGGGGCAAGAGTGTTTCTTTGATCTGCCCTGAGACCAGGCCTTATCTCCAGGGGGCGCGCCTTACCGCCAGTGTTGCTTGTGATATGGGTATACCGGTAACCGTGATTACTGACAATATGCCGGCGTATATCCTGTCAAAAGGAATGGCACAGGTATTCATTTCGGCTGCCGACGTGGTTACCCTGGACGGTTATGTCGTCAATAAGATCGGCACATTTCAGATAGCCCTGGCAGCTCATTTTCACGGCGTGCCTTATTACGCCCTGGGAACGCCGTCCGCAGACTGTCCTTCTTTATCGTCAGTAGCGATTGAGGAAAGGAATCCGGAAGAAACGGTTCATGCATTGGGAATCCGTACTACTAAGATCGGTGTGAAAGGCTATTACCCCGCCTTTGATATCACACCTCCCGAATTGGTTAGCGCTGTGATCACGCCGAAGGGGGTCTTTGCTCCAGTTGACTTAAAAAGATATTACTCATAGAAATCGTCTTCGCGGGTAAGGATATTATGTTACACAAGGCAGTTAGAAAAGATTTATTTAGAGTTGTCTTAAATCTATATCAAAAAGACTTCATTCAGTTAAATTCTGGAAATGTTAGTGTCTTCGCTTCGGCCGATCACCTTGTGATCACACCGGCAGGCATCCCGTACGATGATATGACTGCGGAGGATCTGGTAATAATAGACCTCAATGGTGTTGTAATCGAAGGCGACCACAAGCCATCTTCCGAAACACCGATGCACATTACTTTATATAAAAATATACCTGCCGTGAAGGCTATTGTACACACCCACTCGCCGTTTGCGCTTGCCTTTGCAACTGTCGGGAAAAGCATCCCGGTAATCACCACGGAAGGTCTGGCAGTACGCGGACCGGTGCCGGTCGCTGACTATGCGTGCCCGGGTACGGAGGCGCAGGGATGGGCAGCAATTAAAGCGATGAAAGGACCGCCGTCCGTCACAGGCACACTTTTGAAGAACCATGGCGTACTGGCCACTGGAGCGACACTTTCACATGCATATTCAACCGCCTGCCGGATTGAAATGGCCGCGAAGGTCTATCATCTTGCCTTACAGATTGGCACCCCGAGTACTCTCACGGATAAACAGATCGAAGAGATTAGAAATTTGTATCTCACGAAAAAATAGGGCAATCTTTTTCTAGGACAAAGATGAGATTCTCTGCACAAGGAATATATAAACAAACTGAGGTTACATAATGATAGAATTCTTCAAGATGAGCGGGAGCGGCAATGATTTCATTCTTATTGACAACAGAAGCCAGTCCCTGGCTGTGGGGAACCTCACAGAATTTGTAAGGAAGATATGCGAGCGCAAGGTGGCTGTGGGGGCGGACGGATTGATTCTTATAGAAAATTCCAGCCGCGCCGATTTCCGCTGGCGCTTCTTCAACGCCGACGGCAGTGAAGTAGATATGTGCGGCAACGGGGGAAGGTGCGCTGCCCGATTCGCCTTTATCAAGGGTATAGCAGGCAAAAGACTATCCTTCGAAACCGGTGCAGGCATCATAGATGCCGAGGTTAAAGGCGATGTAGTGAAGCTAAGGCTAACCGATGCGCGCGACATGAAAATAAATCTTTCTATAATGGTTGAAGAACGTCCTCTTGAAATAAGCTTCATCAATACAGGCGTCCCCCATGTTGTTCATCTTGTCCATAATCTTGATGAGTTCGATGTATTCAACATTGGCCGGAAGATTCGCTACCATAAAGAATTTCAACCCGAGGGGACAAATGCAAATTTCATGGAAGTTATAGACAGGCACACCATCAGGGTCAGAACATATGAAAGGGGTGTTGAAGATGAAACCCTGGCTTGCGGGACAGGCACTGTCGCATCAGCCCTTATCGCTTCCGCTAAGGGGCTTGTAGAATCGCTGGTCGATGTCAGAGTGAAAAGCGGGGAGACCCTGAAGATATATTTCCACAAGACAGAGAGTAAATTCAAAGATATTTATCTTGAAGGAAAGGCTAAAGTGGTTTATGAAGGGCGGCTGTGGGAAGAGGCTTATAAAAGCTGACACTGGTATGGTATTTTTTGAGAACTGTCTTAGCTTGGGCTCAAAAATCTTTTTCGCCTATTCTAACGCTTGCTCCACTGCAAAGACAACAACTCGCGCTTCGCGCTCAAACATTTGCCTTTGCGGTCGTTTCGCTTCGCTAAGTATGTTTGCGAAAAACCTTTGATTCACCCTTCACGAAGACAATTCTCATATTTTAAAGGTTTTGCTCATAATGAGAAGAGGGAGGTAACTTGCTTTGCAGACTGCGGACAGGCTTAAAAAGATTCCGCCATATCTTTTCGTGGAGTTGAGAAAAAAAATCAATAAGGCGAAGGCCGAGGGGATCGACGTTATCAGTCTTGCCATCGGCGATCCGGTGGAGCCGACGCCGGACTCCATTATCAATGAACTCTGCCTGAAATCACAAGATCCGGAAAACCACCGCTATCCCACTGATGAAGAAAAGGGGATGCTTGCCTTTCGACAGGAAGTCGCCCGTTGGTATAATAGAAGATTTGGTGTGGCGCTAGATCCCGGAAATGAAATTCTGGGTCTCATCGGGTCCAAAGAAGGCTGCCACCATTTTGTTCTGGGCTGCATTAATCCCGGCGATATCGTTTTGATGACAGATCCGGGATACCCGGCTTATCGGGCAAGTATCCTGATGGGAGGCAGTGAGCCCTACAACGTGCCGATCCTGGAGAAAAATAAGTATCTCCCCGTCTTTGAAGACATCCCTACAGACATTGCAAAAAAGGCACGGGGAATGTTCCTCAACTATCCAAACAATCCCACCGGTGCGTGCGCAACGAAAAAATTTTTTGATCATCTTGTAGATTTTGCCGGACAGTTTGACATAGCAGTCTGTTATGACAACCCATACGGTGAAATCCTGTTTGACGGTCAGGAGCGCCTGAGTTTTCTCATGGCCGATGGCGCCAGAAAAGTAGGGGTTGAATTAAACTCCCTTTCCAAGCTCTTCAACATGACGGGCTGGCGTATCGGCATGGCTGTCGGTAACCCCGACATAATTGCAGCCATGAGCAAGGTCAAAGAAAATACTGATTCGGGAATCTTTAATCCGATTCAATATGCGGGAATCCATGCCCTGAAATATGAGGGAAAGAACATCGACCGTATGCTTCAGATTTACGGACAACGGCGGGAAATGGTTCTCGCAACACTCAAACGCCTGGGGATAGCCTTCGATCCTCCGAAGGGGACTTTCTATTTATGGGTGCCCGTACCCCGCGGCATGACATCTCTGGAATTTACCAACCTGTTGTTTGATAAAGCGGCCGTTGTTGTCGCCGCAGGCACAGCTTATGGCCAGTATGGTGAAGGGTACATAAGGATTTCCTTGACTGTTTCCGATGACAGGCTTAAAGAAGCAATGGCGCGGATGGAAAAAGCTTTGTCCTGATATAAAATGGACGTTACTGCAATTCGTGCTATTAATCTACTTTACCGGGAAGTCAGTCCGCATATCCAATACTTCCCTGATTTTTTGCGACAAATCACCCATACTGAATGGTTTCTGAATGAAGGCCTGGCAGCCCCGATCAAGCATCTTTGCCGGGCGTCCGTTTACACTGTATCCGCTGGATAGGAGCACCTTGATCTGGGGATTAATCTCTTTGAGAACATCGAAAGTTTCTGAACCACCTATCCCCGGCATGATCATGTCCAGGATTACCAGATCGATCTCTTCATGCCTCGCCTTATAAATCTCTATAGCCTCCCGACCACTTTTGGCTACGATAACCCTGTAACCAAGCAAAGCAAGTATCTCCCTGCTCACGTTGATGACCATCTCTTCATCATCCACAAGAAGGATAGTTTCATAGCCCTTCAGAACTTCCTTGGCGGGCAGCTTTTTCGCCGACACTTCTTTTTCTGAAGCCGGTAAATAAATTCCGAAAATAGTCCCATGACCCTTTTCACTGTAAACATTTATGAATCCCCCATGACCTTTGATAATGCCGTAGGCGGAGGCAAGACCCAGCCCGGTACCGCGTCCCATTTCCTTCGTGGTAAAGAATGGTTCAAATATGCGTTGCCTCGTCTTCTCATCCATCCCCATGCCAGTGTCGGTTATGGATACCTTTACATATTTACCAGGCTTAACGTAGTAGAGTTGCTCATATCTTTCATCAACTATAATATTCTTTGTCTCCAGGAAAAGGTCACCCCCGCCCGGCATGGCCTGCCAGGCATTGACATATATATTTAGGAGAACCTGCTCGATCTGTCCCCTATCAACCTCCACTGTCCAAAGGTCTTCTTGAGTTTTCCGGTGTATGATAATCTCCCTTCTGGTACGGCCGAACATGGTAGAGGTCTTTTCGAGAATATCGTTTAGATTGGTTGGCTTGACTTCGTATTTTCCACGCCTTGCAAATCCAAGGAGTTGCCGTGTTAATTCCGCTGCACTCTTAACCTGATCTTCGATGCTCCTCAGTTTCTCATAATGGGGATGGTCGGGTCCCATATTGCTGAGCATGAGCGAGGCATGCCCCTGAATACCCATCATGAGGTTGTTAAAGTCATGGGCGATACCTCCGGCTAGGGTACCGATGGCTTCCATCTTCTGGGCTTGAATAAACTGGGCTTCTAGTTTTTTGCTTTCGGTAATGTCGCGACCAACACTACGGAATCCAATTGGTTGATCATAAACATCTTTCATTAACGAGACCGATGTCTCAATAAATACCTTCGTTCCATCCTTCCTTATAACTTCATACTCAAAAGATTTCATGGCATTGCCGGTTTTGTACACATGCTCATAGACTTGTTTTACCTTCCCGGCAGTTGCTTCATCCACAAACTTCCTGTAATTCATGCCCGTCAATTCATCAGGCGGATATCCCAATACCCGGCATGTCGCTGGATTGAAAAAAGTCAGATTACCTGATAGATCGGATTCAAAATAACCATCATCTATTGTTTCCAGAATGGTACGGTATTTTTCTTCACTCTTCCGCAATTTCTCTTCCATGTGCTGACGATCGGTAATATCGCGGCAAACCACAACTGCGCCGGACATGCTTTCATCATCCCCGCTCAGGACATTGCCGACCAATTCCATCCAGACATACTGCCCACTGGAATGTCTAAGACGAATTTCTATTCTGCTTTGGCCTTTGCTCATCAACTCCTGGAAGGCGTGTAATGCTACATCGTAGTCATCAGGATGTATGAAGTTAAAAGCTGATTTACCCAGTACCTCATTTTCAGAATACCCCAGTATTCCTCCGTAAGCGGGAAGGCGATATTTGATTACACCTTTTTTGTCTATATGAAATAATAGATCTTTCATACTTTCCGTTATCCAGCGAAAATATCGTTCCCTTAGCCACACTGCCTCCTCAGCGCGCTTGCGTTCGGTAATGTCACGGATAATGATGATAATCTGACTTTCCAGGAGCGGCAATAATCGTGCTTCATAAAAGTGTTCGCTATCCTGCTTCACCACGGAATATTCTATATTGACGAGGGATCTCGTTCCTTGCACTCTATTAAGTGCCTCATCGAACTTTTTCCCCATAGCTTCCGGGAACACATTACTAATTCGTCTCCCAACCACTTCTCCCTGTAAAAAATGCAGATCCTTAGAGTTAGATGTCTGATAATGCAGGACGATACCCTCCCTATCCGTCCGGAAGAGAAGATCGGGAAATGCCTTTAACACCGCCCTCATTTCGGAATTTGCCTGGAGCAATTCTTGCGAGCTGAGATCAAGGGAACGCTCCAGCATCTCACGATCTGTGTCTATCTGCCGATATGCCTCATTGACGGCATCAATAAAACTCTTCCATTCTTCGGGGATGGACTCCATTCCTCCTAAATGGCGTTTCAGCTGCCGGTTCAACAGACTGTGCATTTTATCCATGACTAACCCTCTGAAAAAGCAGTAATCGTCATCGTCTGGTTGTGCAGTTCACATTGAGCGCCTTTGGTGAAAGGTGATATCTCCCCATATGAATAGAATCCCGTCAGAGTGGCTTGCGCACCCAGTATATCACGGACACCTTCTATCTCTTCCTCAATTCGCTGCTTCAAAATCAGTTTCCTCCCTACACAACTGATTAAAACCGCCAACTCCGGAGAAAAACCGATAATGTCAAGACTCGTTTTTGCAGCCGTAACGGCGCCGTCTATCAAACGGTCAAAATTGGCTTTCATCAGGCGCGCATATGCGCCCTCAGGAACATCACCGGCAAATGTCATACTCTGATCCTCTTCATTTACGGACAGGATTGTCCGAACCACTCCTCTTTCACCTTCCCTGATCCGGATACTCAGAGGAAAAAGGAGCCCTGTCGAAGGCAGACCTTTCGCGTGTTCACCTAAATACTTTTTATAAAGCATCAGAGCCGATTTCCCGTCAAGTTCATACAGAACATTACCCTTGGAGCGCGTAATCAACCTCTCGGGACCAAACGGATCCCATCCCCCGAAGGAGGCATAACCCACTCTCAATCGCTTCCCGTATAATCCTAGGACCGCAACAGTATCCTTCTCAGGTTCGTCATCCCACAACACATACGTTTCCCTGAAAAGGGCCCCGTCTCCGGACAATCCTCCTGTGATTGAGGTATGTTCAGGGAGATGTTTTATTAATCCCTTTACAAGTTCACTTCCGTTTATCTTCAAGCCGTCAGAGAGAACAAAGACGTGCGCCAAATCTTTCTTCTCAAGAGATCGGGCAAGCTCCTGCCCGACTTGAAAACTGTTCTCCATCTTATCTATTTTGATTTTTGTGCCTTTTAGTTGCGTATATTCAAAGCTGACAGCAGTAACGACAAGAGAATCATCAGATACCTGTGTGCCGTAAATCTCTCCAGCTGTAGAACAGCCCAGAAGATGGGCATTCGGATAAACCTGCTTGAGTTCTGCAAGCCATATCCTGTCTTGAAGTATTGACTTATTTCCGAAAAGAAGAACCAACTGGGCGGAATCACCCAAATCTCCAGGATTGCCCGGTTCCCAACCCCCAGCTTCCGTCCATCTTTTTTGCTCAATGTTCATCAGATGCCTCCTTCCGATTTTGTCCTAATTGTAAAAGTATTATCCTTTCCACGATCTTCTACTATATTAACTTCTTTTTGTGTAGAGATTTCTGCGTTATCAATACAATTGCGAGTTTGTCATATTAATTATAGGAAACTTCTCCAACCGCTAATGTGTCCTCAGCTTTTATTTTTATTATCAATTCATTAGTATCACTCATTACTTGACAAAAATAAAAAAGTAAGTAAAAGCTTCATGCCATCAAATGGAAATTGAATACTAAAAAATCCATTGTGATTAGTTATTATATCAAATATAATTATTTCACTCGATTCAGATATGAAAATATTCATGACTAACAGCGAATCACCAGTATCTAAATATCTTAAATTTGGTATTGCCTTAGTTGTATTATTGCTCTTGTCAAATTCTATTTTATTGTACCTCTACATAAAAGAAAAAAATAACAGTAAAAATCTTTCCGGTATAATCGACAAAACAAATAAAGACTTTAGCCAGATCCATGAATCCCTCAAGCAGAAAGATTTGCAAAAGGCATTCCGTCATCTGACTGAAGCGCAAAAGCAAGTCATCGCTATGCTGCCGGCTTCATCACCTTCTTCAAAACCAGCGGAGGAAACAAAAGAGTTATCTGCTGTCTCACCAACAAGAGTCAAAGAAACACAGGTACCATCTCAGCCGGTCGTGAGCGTAGCCGCTTCTGCCCAGGAAACACCTTATCCCTTTGTCTTTGCCGATCAAGGCGAATACCTTCTTGTCTGCGAAAAGGACACAAAAATTCTTTATATCTTCCGATTCCTGGACGAAAAATTTTCCCTTGTAAAACAATATCCATGCATCATTGGAGCGAATAATCATGACAAGAGACTCGAAGGAGATTTCGCCACCCCTGAAGGGGTTTACTTTTTCTTACGTTTTGCCCAAGGCAAAACACTTGCGGATAAGTATGGATATGGGGCTTTTGTCTTAAATTACCCCAATTTCCTGGATCGTAAAGAAAGAAAGGAAGGAGGAGGCATCTGGATACATGGCCACAGCCCGGGCAAAACCATAGGTGTAGACGTCCTGGATACGCAAGGCTGTATTGCGGTAAGCAATGAGGCATTGAAAGAAATGAGCGGCTTTCTAAAACCAAACGGCACTCCTATTGCTATCGTCAGTAAACTCCAGTTTACAAAACTTGAAAGTCAAAAGGATCAAGAAAAAGAACTGAGGAACTTTCTTAATTCCTGGAGGCAGGCGTGGGAGAGTATCAACACAAAAAAATATCTAAGCTTTTATTCCCCAGCTTTTGTCAATGCTGAGGGGATGAGCTACAATGCCTTCAAGCAGCACAAGGAAAGGACAAACAGAAGTAAAAAATATATCAGGGTAAAAATGGAAAATCTGGCGATCCTTATGCCTCCTGAGCATGGTGGTTATGTTGCCGTTGCCAGATTTCAGCAGAGATACAGCTCCAACAACTATAAAGTGGACAGCAAAAAAATATTTTACCTGAAAAAAGGGCAAGCCGGATGGCAAATTATAGGCGAATCTTCATATTAATTTGTGTGACATTTGTCTTTCTTCTTTTTGCCGCCAATTCCATTACAGTTAAGCAGACTGTTTCATCAAAATCAGAAAATCCACGTTTCCAGGTGCAAAAGTTTTTCGATGGCACAAACCAGGAGGTTACCGTATACTTTGTTTCCGGAGAAGAAAGGGGCCCAACCCTTCTCATTTTTGCGGGAATCCACGGGGATGAATCGGGTGGGTATTTAACAGCAGACAGATACGCGAACGTCAAAGTAAAAAAGGGGAATTTGATTATAGTACCACGTTTAAATTTGCCTGCCGTTTTAAAAGGAAAGCGGCAAGGTTTAAGCGGTGACATGAACCGCTTGTTTCATCTGCCCGAGAACAGCAATTTCAACCCTGATATAAAAGTCGTTGACCTGGCAAAATCGCTTATTAAACGCGCCGATTATGTCTTGAATCTCCATCAGGGTTCAGGTTTTTATTCTCCCACGTGGATTTCCCCTAAAAGAAATCCTTACAGGTGGGGGCAATGCAATGTTATTGACGCCCTCATTTTCGATTTGCCCAATGGTGAAAAGCTGGAACTGGCCAACTTTGCTAGGAAGATAGCATACAGATCAAATTCCAAAATAGAAAACAAGAGATTTCACTTTCAGGTAAACAATACAAATACTGCAAGCAGTAAATCACTCCATAAGGAGCAGAGAAGGTCACTTACTTACTATGCCCTGTACCAGCAGCACAAAACTGCGCTGGCATTTGAAGCCACACAAAATTGTACCCTCCCTCAGGCCGTCTCATTTCTAACAATCGCCATAAATTCCATGATTGAAGAGGTTGGTATGAAGGCTGAAAATCTTCCTTCCGTAGATCTTTTGACAATTAGGAAGGAGCTTACAGATAAAAAAATTAGGACATGATACTTTTTCTCCTCTCGGCCACACGGTAATAATGAATAAGTAATTTACATTTACCCACCATCAGGGGCTCAATAATATTCTTTTATCATTGACACAGACTACATCTCTATCTTATATTTCTTGTCAAAAAACATATCCATTATAATAGGAGAATCAGCCGCATGAATCCGGCAGCAAGCGTATTCCCGTAGCTTGATTATTAAATTCCTTGTGGATCGAAGATTCTCTCCAGTTTACTGTGGGGAGTTTCAATTTCTGAAACCTGTTTTTATTTTCCCGGAAGGCATGTTCTTTTTATATCATGAAAATCAGCACATATACATGCTTGTGTGTCACAGTGGGAGTAGCCCTATTTTCCCTGGTGAATCTACCGAGCATCCTTGATGCGAATGAGGGCAAAAAAATGAGGTCATTTGGAGACGTAACAGGCAAGGTTATACAGCTTCCAGAACCCATGTTCAAAGGACGAGTTTCGGTGGAAGAAGCTTTGTCAAAACGTGAGTCAATCCGGCATTTCACCCCTGAACCGCTGACCCCATCTGAATTGTCCCAGGTTCTATGGGCTGCACAGGGAATCACCCGTAACTGGGGAGGCAGGACCGCACCTTCCGCAGGAGCACTGTTTCCCCTCGAATTGTATCTGGTTTTACAGGAGGGCTTCTTCCATTATGTCCCCCGTAGTCATCAACTAATCCGTATTTCCGATCAAAATTTTATTGAAGACTTGACATCAGCTGCACTAGGTCAGCAATGTATAAGAGAATCGCCGGCCATTATTGTAATAACGGCCGTATACGAAAGAATAGAGAGAAAATATGGTAAACGGGGTGAGCGTTATGTAAAAGTGGAGGCAGGACATGCGGGACAAAATATCCTCCTTCAAACAGTTTCTCTGGGGCTGGGGGCTGTGCCTGTCGGCGCCTTTTATGATGATCGTGTTAAGAAAGCCTTAAGCTTGCCGGTAGATCAAGAACCGCTTTACTTGATTCCCTTGGGACATCCGAAGGAATAAGGAAATGATAATCACATGCTAGAAGCTAACAGTAACTAAGAGATTCAAGGGGTCAAGGATTTGAGTGAAACGCATAGATAGAAAATTCTCGATCACTTGACCCTTGATTCCTCGAACCCTATTTAAAAAGTAAATGTGATCTCAATAAAAATAACGGCATTAAAGGAGCATAGAAAAGTGACACTCAACATTGACGCAATTGGAAAAAAGATAGGCCCGATAACCAAGGCTTATACCTGGAAAGATGCGGTCCTCTATGCCCTTGGGGTGGGGGCTGGATTCAACGAACTCGACTACACCTACGAAAAAAAACTCAAGGTCATCCCTTCATTTTCAATTGCCATGATATTTGATCTTTTCCGGGAGGTAACAGCCGCCTGCAATATTAATGTTGCCGGGGTACTCCACGGAGAGCAGGACCTCATCTTCCACAACACTATCCCGCCTTCAGGAACCATGACAACAGAAGGGAAAATTGCTCATTACTATGATAAAGGAACGAAAGGTGCGCTGGTAGTTGTGGAAAGCGAAACGGTCCATGGGAACGGCAAGAAGCTTTTCACCAGCATTATTACTTTGTTTAGCCGTCTGGATGGCGGTTTCGGCGGCAAAAGTGAACCGCATCGGACCTTTTTATTCCCGGACAGGGAGCCTGATCTTGTTGTGGAAGCCACGCCCTCGCCGGATCAGCCTCTCATATACAGACTTTCCGGTGATACATTTGAGCTTCACGTCGATACGGAATTCGCCAAAATGGCCGGTTTTGAAAAACCTATTATGCATGGTCTTTGTACATATGGTTTTGCCTGCCGTGCACTGGTGGCAAGCCTCATACCAGGCGAGCCGGAAAAGGTTCGGCGTCTTGCCTGCCGCTTCGTACAGCCACTCTATCCAGGCGAGCCGATTAAAACTCTGATTTGGAAAACCGGGAATGGTGAGGCATTATGGCAAACAGTCAATGCCAAGACTAGAGATATTGTAATCGATCGAGGAGTCTTCGAATATAATAGAAGTTCACAGGAATATGAACATACCAACTTAAATACGAAAGAGGAGGCTGTGATGGATAAAAAGGAAGCCGACATTGGCAAAGGACTTTCAGGTGTAGAGGCTGTTTTAAAAAAAATGCCCAAGGTTTTTAACGCAGATGTGGCTCCCGGCATGGATGTCACCTTTCAGTTCAGCCTATCAGGAGAAGGAGGAGGTAACTGGTACGCAGAAATTAAAGGAGGGAACTGCATGGTGGAAGCCGGCATTTCTTCAAATCCCACCAGTACAATAAAGATGGACGCGGCGGACTTTCTTGATATGATAGGTGGACGATTGAATGCCATACAGGCCTTTATGTCAGGGAAACTAAAGGTTGAAGGAGATATAATGAAGGCTCAGCTCATCGGAAAAATGTTTAAATTCTGATTGCGCGAGGAATCTCGATATGAAGGTTAAATCTTCGTCTTGAACAATTATATAAAGTCAAAGCGATGAGGAAAAATAATATGCCTGGTCCTCTGAATGGATTGAAGATACTGGATTTTACGACCCTCCTACCGGGTCCTTACGCCACGATGGTTCTGGCGGATATGGGGGCAGACGTCTTGAGGGTTGTTTCCCGATCAAGGCCTGATGTGGTTGCCTATATTCCGCCACTTGTTCCCGGTATAGACCTGTCTGCCGCCTTTGTGTATCTGGGGAGAAACAAACGCTGCATGACCTTGAATCTGAAGGACAGCCGTGCCATTCGCATCATCCACCAGTTGATTAGCCATTATGATATCCTGATCGAGCAGTTTCGACCCGGGGTCATGGCGAAGTTCGACTTGGATTACGGGAGTTTAAGCAAAATAAATCCGTCTCTCATCTACTGTTCTCTGACCGGCTATGGCCAGACAGGAACCCTCCGAGACAGGGCCGGTCACGATATCAATTATCTGGCCCGTTCCGGGATTATGTCTTACTCAGGGAAAAAAGACGGGGGACCGAGTCTGTCTAGTATGCAGATCGCTGATGTAGCATCGGGCTCTGATAACGCAATCATCGGTATCCTTGCTGCCGTCATTGACCGCGGCAGGACGGGCAGAGGACAACACATCGACATTTCCATGACGGACGGGGTAATCGCCTTTAATGCGATGTACGGCGCCGGCTTCCTCGTCGACGGAAAAGAACCCTTGCGTGAGCAGATACTTCTGAATGGCGGTTCTCTCTACGACTTCTATGAAACAAAAGACGGCGGATATTTAAGCGTAGGCAGCATTGAACCTCAATTTTTCGCGGCTTTTTGTAAAGTTATCAACTGTCCGGACCTCATCCCGGGCGGCATCGAGCCAATGGATATCGAAAATGTCAAGAAACGCGTGAAGGAGATCATCAAAACCAGGACAAGAGATGAATGGGTTGAAGAATTCAGCAAAGTCGATGCCTGCGTGGAGCCCGTTCTCTCTCTGTCGGAAGCCCTGAATAATACGTATACAAAAGAAAGGGAACTGGTGGTGGAAGTGGAGCTTCCCGATGGCGGAAAAGTGAGGCAGCTTGCCTGCCCTATAAAGTTCTCAAGAACGCCTTCCGAATACAAACAGGCAGGGGTATCCCCTGGCCTGCATACGAAAGAAGTCCTTCTCGAACTGGGCTATTCGGAAGAAGAGATAGAAAAATGGGAAAAAACAGGCCTTTTTAATTAACTACTACTATTTATATATGTTATAATTTTATTTGAATTATTTTACGGACAGATACTCCTAATCTGAAGTAAACGTAAATGATCAACTATAATATTGTTCAATATCAATAGTTTACCATTTTAGGCCTCTCTTTTCATTTCGTCCGCTTACAGGATAATAATGTTGTTCTCGTCCCCAATTGATTACGATTGTCAAGCTGAAATCGTTCCTTTTCACACATATGCATAATATGGTAATTTTTACTTGACACACAGCTCCCTTTATGCTTATAGTCCGCGAGTCAAAAAGTAACCCCTTTCAAAGGGGTCCTGCCAGCGATGTTATACATAGCTGCTGTAATCACAATAAAAAATGATTTATTTAGAAAGGAGGCGTGGCAAACGATGACGATGGTCAATATTAACATAAATGGCCAGAAAGTCAGT
>DASPQI010000408.1:0-10273 GCA_035625045.1 Syntrophales bacterium
CAAATGCCATCGGCTACTGGTATTACGGAATGGAAAAATATGGAAAAGAGGAAAGATAGTTATGGACCGGAGCGATCGAATGCAGATACGCCTCACATTGACCGGACAGAAACATGCAGAGGCCATGGCAATAATGAGAGAGGTGTCAAAGTACTGGAGGAGTGATTTTATTGCCAGGGCGATAGTTCTTCTGGGCAAACAGGAAGGGAAAACCGAAGTGCCGGGGAGGACAAATGTAGTTGACACAGGCGTTGAAGATATATTTGGCTGAGGAAGCGGCAAACACGGATAATTTATTTGAACAGATTTACGGGCACAGAATCGTAATCCTCAGCGACAGACATTCTAAAAAAAGGGGGGCTTCGTCCGCTGCTCTTTGGGATCAACTACCATCCCCATGTTCTTACCATGTTCTTGCTACTATTGAAATATTATACTTGAAATTATTGAATATTTGGCGGAAGTGCATGGGAATCGAACCCACCTGGGACGGTTCTAGCGCCCCACACTGGATTTGAAGTCCAGGAGGCCCACCAGTGACCTTGGCACTTCCGCACAATTACGGATATTCAGTTTTCGATGTCTGTTCGCATGATCGGTCAATAAGTTGAACCGATACCTCTTCTCCTTTTTTGACGGATGTAGCATACTCCGGCAGAATAATCAGTCCATTTGCCATTACCATCGACATAAGCATGCCTGACCCCTGCTCACCCGTGGTGGCGGTGGAGTATCTGCCATTTTCATAACTAACGTGGGCCCTGATAAAATGCCTCGTCCCCTTCTTTTTTGTGATGTTATCCTTAAGGGTTGCCCTCACAATCCTCCGGAAGAGATTTTTATGACCCATCATTTTAAGTATGGACGGCCTGACAAACTGTTCAAAAGCGACCATCGATGATACGGGATTACCGGGAAGTCCAAACACAGGAATGCCCTCCATGGAACCGAAGGCAAGGGGTTTCCCCGGTCTCATCGCCACCTGCCAGAATTGCATCCGATTCCCTACTTCCTTCATTACATCCTTGACGAGATCATAATCTCCTACGGACACGCCACCTGAAGATACAATGATATCAGCCCGCAGGGCTTCTTTAAATTTTGCGACAAGATCATCTCTTTTATCCTTCGCTATGCCGATCTGCAAAGGGATGCCGCCGCAATCCATGATTTGGGCGGCAAGGGAATAACTGTTACTGCTGATTATCTGCCATGGATTCGGATGCCCATCTATATCAACAATCTCATCACCTGTTGCCACAACGGCTACCAGCGGTCTCTGGTACACACTGATGAAAGAACGTCCGACTGCCGCCAGCATGCCGATCTCCGCAGGCCTGATGACATCTCCCTGAGAAATTATAAGTTCTCCTTCTTTGACATCTTCTCCCGCAGGCCTGATATCCTGCGCTTCCTTCACCTTGACAAATACCTTGACCCTCTGCCCGTCCCTCTCTGTATCTTCCACCCTCACAACTGCATTGGCTCCGACCGGTATGGGAGCGCCGGTCATTATTCTGGATGATTCACCGACGCCAATATTCTTTCGGGGAACAGTTCCTGCAGGTATATCTTCTATGACATCAAGTATGGCGGGCTTACTTACTGTAGCGCCGCGGGTGTCCTCCCAGCGCACGGCATATCCGTCCATCGCTGAGTTATCCTTGGGCGGGATGTTCCGATTCGCGTATATATCTTCACCGATAACTCTTCCAATTGAATCCAGAATACTGGCCTTTTCCCGACCTAAGGGGACAATAACTTCAAGAATCTGGTTCAATGCATCTTCAACACTGATCATGGCCTGTGACAATTCGGTATGCTTTTTAAAAATAGCTATCTCAAATACATAACATTGTCAATAAATAAGGCATGTATATTTGATCTTGAATAAAAGATGTATATAATATAAGGAGAATTTTTTAGGTAATATACGAGTTGCATACGTGAGAAAAATTGTAGAGAAAGAGAAAAAAATAGATAGTCATCCCTTTACAGAATTGTTTGACAGGATAATAGGGGGAGAAAAAAAAGTAACTATCAGTGGTCTTCAAGGTTCTGCAAAGTCATTTCTCCTTTCATTAATCTCCAGACGCATAAACAAGACATTGATCGTAATCACCCCTACGGAGAAGGAAGCCAAGGATATCCACCAGGATATGACTTTTTTTCTTGATAGTGAAAATAAGTCCCTCCTTTACCCGCCCTGGGATTTCTTTTCAACAGATATGTTTACTTTCCAGCAGGATGTTGAATTATCGCGGATGGAGGTCCTTTGCCACTTGCTTATCAGAAATCTTCCTGTAGTTGTAGTTCCCATGAAGGCCATGATGCAAAGGGTAATACCGAGAAAAGAACTCAATGCCTATATAGAAACCATCTCCATCGGGGATGTCATAGACAGGGATGACTTGGTGCAAAAATTATCCGCAGGGGGCTTCAATAGGGTCACGCTCGTAGATGAAAAAGGCCAGTTCAGTCTAAGGGGACATGTGATAGACATTTTTCCTCCTATTTCCGCACAGCCTGTTCGGATGGAATTCATCGGGGATGAACTGGAATCAATCCGCCAGTTCGATCCTGTGTCTCAGAGATCCACAGGTGAATTGATTGATTTTATACTGGCCCCGACCAGGGATGTGATACTTACGGAGGACAGGAGACAACAGGCTATAGAAAATATAAAGTATAGGGCAATTGAACAGGAACTCCCCCGGATGACCAGAACACGCCTTATCGAAATGATCGAAAATGACCTTATCTCATCAATAAATCCCATGTTCCTGAGTCTGTTTTACGAATCGTTAGAGAAGATGAGCAGAGAAATCATGTCTGAACCTCCTTCAAAGGCAGAGAAAGAAGATTCCCGGTATGCCCTGGGAATGTTCTTTGATTATATACCTGAGGACTGCGCATTCATCTTCGACGATTTTCCGGCTGTTGAGAAGGCCCAAGAAGATACTGAAAACGACATGGATCGCTTTTTACTGAAAGCACGCAATGAGGAGAAATTTTATTTAGAAAAAGATTTCTATTATTTATCAAAGGACGCTTTTCTTAAGCAGTGCGCTAATTTCGCGCAAGTATATTTGGAAGGTCTACATATCAATAGAGAAGCTCCCGATGAAAATAATTCTTCTGTTTTACACATGAACATTCAAACGGATTTAGATGTAAAGACTGCTCCTACTTTGCAGAGATTGAGTGAGGGAGAGGGATTACTTAAACCCATTGTGGAGAAAATTGCTAGGTGGCTCCATGAGGGGAATCTGGTGACATTTTTAGGAACAGGGCAGGAAGAGGTGGAGCGTTTAGATCACCTCCTGAAACAATATAATTTGCCTGTCAGCAGGGCGAATACCTCTTTTCCCGCTGATGTTGAACAACATAGCGGCAAAGGGCGACTGGTAGTCAGGGAAGGCAGGGTAACAGAAGGATTCCATCTGCCTGATTTGAAACTGGTTGTGATCACCGAGGAGGAAGTCTTCGGCAGGAAGGTGACCAGAAGGCGGACGAGACATATCAGGGAGGGCTTCTTTCTAAAATCGTTCGGTGATTTGAAGGAAGGGGATTATGCAGTCCATACCGACCACGGTATCGGGGCGTACCGGGGGCTACAAAAACTTACCATCGGCGAGATTGAAAACGATTTTCTCCTTCTTGAATATCTGGACGGCGACAAACTCTATATACCGATAGATCGCCTTGATCAGATCCAGAGGTATATCGGCCCGGAAGGATTCGAGCCGAGAATTGACAAACTGGGCGGCTCTTCATGGGAGACGGTAAAAGAGAAGGTCAAAAAGTCTGTCCGTGAAGTCGCCGAGGAGCTGGTGTCTATTTACGCAGCCAGGGAGGTTATGGATGGATATTCATTTTCACCGCCCGATCGGGTTTATGATGAATTTTGCTCCACCTTCGAATATGAGGAAACACCCGATCAATCCAGGTCCATTGAGGATGTTCTCCTTGATATGGGTAACGACAAGCCCATGGACAGGCTGGTCTGTGGTGATGCGGGATTCGGCAAAACTGAAGTTGCCCTGAGGGCATCTTTCAGAGCGGCAATGGACGGGAAGCAGGTTGCTGTCCTCGTCCCCACAACTATTCTTGCCGAACAGCACTTTCAAACATTCTCCAGGAGACTGAGAGACTATCCTGTCTGCGTGGAAGTTTTAAATCGTTTGAAGACAGCGGCGGAGCAGAAAAAAATTGTGGAAGGAGTGAATAAAGGGACTGTTGATATAGTGGTCGGGACCCATCGGCTGTTGCAGAGTGATATCAAATTCAAAGACCTGGGACTCGTGATCATAGATGAAGAACAGCGTTTCGGAGTCACCCACAAGGAAAAACTCAAGAAGCTCAGAACCCTCGTAGATGTTCTCACCCTGACGGCAACGCCAATTCCGAGGACATTGCACCTGTCACTTGTCGGTATCCGCGACTTATCCATCATTAATACCCCTCCGGAGGATAGACTTCCCATCAAGACACATGTGTTTGAATTCAATGAAGACACAATACGGGATGCAATTAGACAGGAGCTGGACAGAAGCGGTCAGGTTTTTTTTCTCCACGATCGTGTGCATTCCATCTACACTATGGCGCGATTTGTTGAAAAACTGATTCCAGAGGCGAGGGTCGGAATTGTTCATGGCCGCATGAAGGGCAAAGATATTGAGGATGCGATGGCAAAATTTATCCGGGGGGATTATAATGTTCTCGTTTGCACGTCAATAATAGCATCCGGTTTGGACATCCCGACAGCCAATACCATAATTATCAACCGGGCAGACCGTTTCGGTCTTGCTCAACTTTACCAGATCAGAGGGAGGGTCGGAAGATCCAAAGAGGAGGCGTCTGCGTTCCTTCTGGTACCAAAAGGGGCAATGTTATCGCGGGATACCCAGAGAAGGCTCCGGGTCATAATGGATTTTTCTGAACCCGGTTCGGGCTTCAGGATAGCCTCCAATGATCTGGAAATAAGAGGTGCGGGCAACATACTTGGAACATCACAATCCGGACAGATTGCGGCTGTAGGCTATGAATTGTATACAGAATTGATGGAAAGAACGATTAGAGAGATCAAAGGAGAAAAAATGCCCGAAGATGAAGCAAAACCGGAAATCCATTTAGGCTTGCCGGCGTTCATCCCTGAGGATTACATGCCTGATGTACACCGCAGGCTGGTAACCTACAAAAGATTATCCATGGCGTCTACAGATGAAGACCTGTCAAGGATAAGGGAAGAAATTATGGATTGTTATGGATTTGTCCCCTTCGAGGTCGAGAACCTCTTAGAGGTTATAAGCATAAGGAATATGCTTAAGGTTATCAGAGGGAAAAAAATGGGATACGATGGGCAATCCCTGTTCATCGATTTTCACAGGGACAGCCCGGTGAATCCGTCAAAGATTGTTGAGCTATCTAGAAAAAAAGCTAGGGGCGTGAAGCTTACACCTGACCTCAAGCTCATTTACTTCATGCCTGACCTCCGAACAAATGAGATCATCAGACAATCAAGGGAACTGATTCAGAAGCTGATTAATTGACAAAAAAGCTCAAATAACCTTGAATAGATTGAATACAGGAGATGATTTTGATAAGGTTATTGGAAAAGGTTGTAATAAAGATTGACCGGAATCTTGCAAAAAGGTGTGATTCCACTAGACTAAGACACTGTTATGAGGGACGATTGTGAGAATATTAAAGTTGTGTATTAACGTTATTGCAGTAGTGATATTTTTTTCCATTCCAGCGTATGCCGAGATAGTGGAAAGAATTGTCGCCGTTGTTAATGGTGATATTATAACCCTGTCAGAATTGAACAATGCCTTTCAGCTCTACGAAAAAAAGATCGAAGAATCTTACAAAGGCGCGGATAAGGAAAAGATAATAGCAGAAAACAAGCTAATCCTGTTGAACAGATTAATCGATAATACCCTGATTGATCAGGAATCGAAAAAATCAGGTATAGCAATCAATGACGATGAAGTCATGGCAACGATCAATGATGTGCTATCTAAGAGAAACATAAAAATGGACGATCTCAGCTATGAGCTTGCCAAAGAGAACTCTACTATAGAGGCATACAAAAAAGAAATAAAAGACCACCTTCTGAGAATGAAACTCCTCAGGCGCGAAATAAAGGCCAGGGTTGCAGTGAGTGAAGAGGAGATAGGAGCATATTACATCAAACATCGGGAAGCCTATGAGGGTAAAGAAGCCGTATGGATAAAGCAGATACTTATCGTGTTTCCCAAGAATTATGATGAGAAGATAAAAGCAAAGTTGAAAGCGGAAAGTGATGCGATCTATAAGCGTTTACAAGATGGTGAATCGTTTGAAATGCTTGCCGCAAAGTATTCACAGGGACCTGCTGCCGAGACCGGTGGTGACATCGGTTTTATTGAAAAGGGATCAATGCTTCCCGCCGTAGAAAGTGTAGCCTTTAGCTTAAAAAAAGATGAGATCAGCAAGGTAATCGAATCCCCTGTAGGTTTCCATATAATTAAAGCTATCGATAGAAGAGGTGCCGGGATAAAACCTATCCAGTCCGTGCGCGATGAAATCAAAACCAAAATTGAGCAGGAAAAGATGGACAAGCAGTATGAAGAGTGGATTAAAGATTTAAGAAGTAAGTCCATCATTGAAATCAGACTTTAATAAAAATTTGTGAGTTCATTGAATCATATCTTATGATAGTTTTTCAAAAGGTCCTATCAGGTAATGAATTATATAAGAATAAAGGGAGCATCACAGCACAATCTAAAAAACATCAATATTGATATCCCGCGGGATAAGCTTGTTATTATAACCGGGGTCAGCGGATCAGGTAAATCGTCCTTAGCCTTTGATACCATTTATGCGGAAGGACAGAGGCGCTATGTAGAATCTCTTTCCACCTATGCCAGGCAATTCATCGGACAGATGGACAAGCCGGACGTGGAATTTATTGAAGGTCTGTCTCCGGCAATCGCCATTGAACAGCGTACGGCAAGCCAGAATCCACGCTCAACCGTCGGGACAGTCACCGAGATCTATGATTACCTCCGACTTCTTTTTGCCAGAATTGGTGTTCCCCATTGTTATCAGTGCGGCAGAGAGATTAAATCACAGACCATCGATATGATGGTTGATAGTGTCCTTGCCCTGCCTGATAAGACTAAAATCAGTATCCTCTCCCCTATCGCCATGGGCAGGAAAGGGGAATTCCAAAAAGATTTGAAGAAATTCCAAAAGGAAGGCTTTGTCCGCGTTCGCATTGATGGAGAGATTCGTGAACTGGGCGATGATATATACTTAGATAAAAATAAACGCCACAACATCGATGTAGTGGTCGACCGGCTGTTTGTAAAGGAAGGTATTAGAAGGCGCCTCAGGGACTCACTGGAAATAGCCGCACACCTTTCCGATGGACTTGTCCGTGTCGATATCACTGGCAGCGAAGAAGTTCTTTTCAGTGAGAAGTATGCCTGTCCTGAATGCGGCATCAGCATGTCGGAACTGGCACCCCGAAATTTTTCCTTCAACAGCCCCTACGGTGCATGCCCTGACTGTGACGGTCTTGGAACCAGGATGTATTTCGATGAAAATCTGGTCGTTCCCGATAGGGAGCTTTCAATCAGGGAGGGGGCCATCGCCCCCTGGGCAGGAAGGAATTCAACTTACCATTTTCAGATGCTCGATGCCCTGTCCCAGCATTATCATTTTGATGTTAATTGTCCCTTCAATAAATTGCCGAAAGAGATCCAGACAGTTCTTCTGTACGGATCGGGAGACGAGATGATCAGATTCTATCTTGACAGAGGGGGCAGGCGTTTTTTCTACAGCAGGCCCTTTGAAGGGCTCCTTAATCAGCTTGACAGGCGATACAAAGAAACTAACTCCAATGCCGTAAGAATGGATCTAGCAAGATACATCAATTTACAGGAGTGTCCGACCTGCAATGGATCACGATTAAAGAAAGAAAGTTTGTCTGTCACTGTGGGTGGCAAGAATATCTACGATGTATGCAGGTTCTCAATCAAAGAGTGTCTCGAGTTTTTTGAATCATTATCTCTGTCTCGCCAGGAATCTCTCGTATCCGAAAGAATTCTTAAAGAAATCAAAGAGAGGTTGAAATTCCTAGTAGATGTAGGAATGGACTACCTCAGCATGGACCGTTCTTCCGGCAGTCTTTCTGGGGGCGAGGGTCAGCGCATCAGACTGGCAACCCAGATAGGATCGGGACTCGTCGGCGTTCTTTATGTATTGGATGAACCGACGATTGGTCTCCATCAAAGGGATAACGTGAGACTCATATCCACTCTAAAACGCTTACGAGATATGGGAAATACAGTCCTGGTCGTGGAGCATGATACGGCCATGATGATGTCTTCCGATTATATTATCGATATGGGGCCTGGTGCAGGATTTGATGGCGGCGAGGTTGTCTCCCAGGGAACTCCGGAAGAGATCTGCAGATGTGATAAATCACTAACCGGGATGTATCTCTCAGGAAAACTGTCCATACCCATTCCTAAAAAACGGAGATCATCAACCAACGGGTTTATCGTCCTGCAGGGCGCCACTGAACACAACCTTCAGAATATAGACATAAGGATTCCTGTGGGCCTTCTCACCGCTGTAACAGGTGTCTCAGGTTCCGGGAAAAGCACCATGGTCATTGAAACCCTGTACAAAGCCCTTGCCCGGAGGCTGGACCACTATAAGGGCGGCATGGGTAAGGTAAAACGCATTGTAGCCCTGGGAGGCATTGAAAGGGTCATTATGATGAACCAGCAGCCCATAGGACGCACTCCCCGCTCAAACCCGGTTACTTATACGGGTGTATTTTCCCACATCCGGGATTTATTCACCGGTCTTCCTGAATCGAGGATCAGGGGCTATAAACCCGGCCGTTTCAGTTTTAATGTCAAGGGAGGCCGGTGTGAGGCTTGTGAAGGAAACGGCTTGATTAAAATCGAGATGCATTTTCTCCCGGATGTCTACGTGACATGCGATGTCTGTCGTGGGAAGAGATTTAATATAGATACGCTTGAAATCAAATACAAGGACAAGAACATCTCAGATGTACTCGATATGTCTGTCAACCAAGCACTGTCTTTCTTCGACAACATTCCGGCTATACGACACAAACTTCAACTCCTGTTCGATGTGGGGCTCGGTTACATCAGATTAGGTCAATCGGCAACAACCCTTTCCGGAGGAGAGGCCCAGCGAATAAAATTGTCCAGAGAACTGGGAAAGCGGATGAACAGAAATACCCTCTATATACTTGATGAGCCGACCATAGGTCTCCACTCAGCGGACATCCAGAAATTGCTGGATGTTCTCTTAAGGCTGGTTGATATGGGCAACACTGTAGTAGTTATAGAACACAACCTGGATGTCATTAAATGTGCGGACTATATTATAGACCTCGGCCCTGAAGGGGGCCCCGGTGGAGGCCGAATCGTCGCATCAGGCACTCCTGAAAAGGTTGCTGACGCAGAGGGGTCTTTTACGGGCCAGTTCCTGCGAAAGGTATTACAATAATACGGTAGAATCAAGCATCGGGCAGGGACGAACGAAAGTGATTTTTTATGGCTCTCCTGATTTGGTCAATGTTAAAAGGCTTGGTGAAGCAGATATTGGCGCCTTCATTCTTTAGCTTTTTCAGAGAGTCAGGGTAGCCGCTTATACCGATGACATAGATATTGGGATAATGCGTCTTTATGAATTTGCAGACTTCCGCACCTTTCATTTTAGGCATTATGGCATCTATGATAGCGATGTCGTATGAATTGCGCTGAAGCAGATCAATAGCTTCGGTCCCGTCATTTGCCTCATCAACTTCATAGCCGGATTCTTTCATCGAGAAAGATAGAATATTCACAACATTCGGGTCGTCATCCACGACCAGCAGTCTCATTTAGGGCCTCCTCGATTTATTACATTATAAATATACCATACAGATCATCAAAATGAAAGTCTCTATAAATAGAAAATGTAGTGTTTTTTTCTTTCAAGTACCTGTCTGTGAGATGCAGGGCATCGATATCTTAGGTAAAATTAGACATTAACAACCATAAGATCACTAGCAAGGAGGAGGGGGCCATCGTAAGTCTTGCGGCATTCGGCCTCAACATCAACGGAGTCGCATTCCGGATAAAAATGTGTCAGCACTAGCTTCTTTACTTTTGCCATTGCTGCAATTCTCCCGGCCAGTGACGGCGTCAGATGCCCTTCCACCCTCATTGCATCGGGAAGAGCCGCTTCGCAGATGAGA
>DASPQI010000409.1:0-7682 GCA_035625045.1 Syntrophales bacterium
AATCTTATCTTCAGGCCTTCCTTTATCCCCTGCGGTATTTTGATCAATAGGTCACGGGGATTGTCGGATATGGCATAATGACAGTGTACCTTGCCACTAGCCGAGGCAACCTCAGAAGGGATTTCAAAATCTTTGTCAGGGTTTCACGTGAGACTGCTTCTCCGGTAAATGACCTTACACTTCTTCGAGAGTAAATAGTATTGAGTGCTTCGTTCTCCATATTTTCCTCCCTGCGGTGCTACCTCTGCTTTAAACGCTCACCTACTGTCTTTCCGGCATTCCACGCCTTGCCGACACATTCACCAATTGACCAAAATCTGTTATCCGGCATAGTCAAGAGAAAGGGATTAATTTTTTTCACATCAGGTTTCCCTTCAGTAAGAAAACGATCCTCTGAGTAGATATCAATTATTTCAGCAATGAAGAAGGTGTTGGTCGGTAGATCAACTGCTTGCATTACCTTGCATTCAATAGAAAGAGGACACAGCTTAATCATAGGAGCGGATTTCAACTGTCCGTAGAAAATCTCAAAGAGTCGGGACTTGTCAACATTCTTACCGGAAACAAGCCCGGTATAATCGGTAACGTCCACCATATCAGTCGAGGGGACATTTACACTGAATTCGCCGGAATTGCGAATTGCCTCATTTGAGGCATGCATTCTATTTACGCAAATACCGAGCATGGCTGGTCGAAAGTTTACTCGTGTAAGCCAATCAAGGGCCATAAAGTTAACCTTTTCTCCAAAATGAGTACCCAGTATGGTCTGGGTCCAAGGAAGGCAAAAGAGGTCTTTTTTAATTTTTATTTTCTCCATATGTTCACCCCTTATTCAGAATGAATTCTGTTCCTGATCAAAAGTATTATATCACCTGCCGGGATCAGTTATTCTTGGAAACTAACGGCCTCGCTGAAATTGACGGAATCGCTGCCGGCACGGCAACCACATTTCTTGCCGAGATCGGGAATATCGGCAATTGCTCATCCTGCAAAAACCTGATTGCCTTTACCGGGATGGATCCAACAGTCTATCAATCGGGAAAGTACGAAGGCAAGCTCGGGGGTGCAATATTTCAGACTATCCCAAATGCTGGCCAGGTCATTATCCGTGCAGAACCGCTTTTTGCAAAAGATTAAACATATCGAAATAAAAGAACTCTTGACGATGAATGACAAAAGTGATATTTTAAAAAAATATGCGAAAGAAAGGGGGCTGTAAATGGGACTTCTTGATAATGGCCTGAAAGGAACTATTTTGACGGGTCTTGCGATTGGAATAGGGGCAGCAGTCCTTGCTCCTGCCGTGATCCCCGTTATCGCAGGTGTGGCGAAACCTGTGGCAAAGGCTGCGATAAAGGGGGGGCTTGTCCTCTTTGGAAAAGGCAAAGAGACTTTTGCTGAACTGGGTGAAGTGGTTGAGGATCTTGTGGCAGAGGCAAAATCTGAGATCGCGGAGGCAGAAAGAAACGCAAGAGCAACAGATTCTCCTGAGGGTGACACAACAACCTGATGCTCCTACCTGCCCACATAAGCTATATGAGTAAAGGAAGGATGAAGATTAAAATACCGTCAAGGAAGAGAGACTGCGACTACCGACTGCTCAGCCGGACGATCCGGCAGCTGCATTGAACTCCCGTAGCAATCCGGAGTCGCTATTACACTATTTTTATGACGGCGTTGATGGCTCCATCTATCTGAAAAAATCAGCGTGTTTGTGTAAGGGCTGTCTCTGGCCGAAGAGGACCTTGAAGAGCAGAGAACGATAGTGCTGAAGGAACCTTCCGAACCAATTTCTACGCGCCTCTGACGGCAGCGATTTTTTTGTTGACATCGTCATTTCATGGGTCTATACTTTTTAAAGATTTCGATCAAATCGATGCTGAAGTCAAAGGGAGGTGGTGCTAATGGACGCAGGCCCAAGTAGTCATAGTAGTGACGGTAAAAGACTGATGGGACAGATGTTTGCGTGTCCATTGCTCACCTCTAACGTGCCTCTCTCCTGACACGCTTTCTATCGTAACTCCTGTGTAAAGAGTCTTCCCATCTGGTTTTTTGCCTATCTGGTTTTTTATTTTTAACAATAAAACACGGGAGGTACGTGTCATGTTCTACATCCACAATGTGCCCGGGAGGGTAAGGATCATCAGTGAGGCCATCGCAAAAAACCAGCCGGCGGCCGATGAAGTGCGGAAGGGGCTGAGCACGCTTGAAGGCGTTTGCACAGTGCAAATCAATCTGACTACGGGCAGCATCCTCATCCATTACAATCCAAAGGCTGCTACGGTCGCAGACATTGTTGATATGCTTGAGCAGAAGGGTTATTTTGATCGGACAAAGGCTATTTCAAACGATGAATACTTCACAAATGGCCTTTCAAGAGTCGGGACAACAGTGGTAAAAACCGTAATTGACACCTTTATAGGAAGGACCATAAGTACTATGTTTCTGTTTTAAGAAGCGCTAATTTTATCCTCAACCGAAGGAGGTGATGTCTATGGACGATGGCCCTGCGCGTAGTAGCGACAACAGAATATTAAATATATGCTTGCTGGAAAGAGTGGGGACCCGTTCATGACGCATCACTGCCCTGAACCTCCCCTGATACTCGATTTCCATTCCGTCCGGTGTCATAGAGTCCCCACCCCACGCAAGCAGGGAGACTCCGGGAAATAAGGCTGGATGCATGACTTGATGCAAAAACACTGGATGAGAAGGAGGTCGAACATGCTGAACTCACAAGCGGCTACAAAGAAAATAAGATATTGTCTGATAATTTGTCCCGTGATTATTTTATTCACTATCGCGCAATCTGCTTATGCGGGCCCAGGCGTCGCACAGCCGCCGACAGAACAGTCAGAAGAACAGCAGAAGCCGGAACAGGGCAAAACTGAAAACCAGCTCGGTCAAAAATCGAAGCAAGAGCTGCTTGATATTGTGCAACGTATCATTGCACAATATCCCGAAATCGGCAAAGAGCTGTCAGAACAGCAAACCGATCCGGCTGTGGTTCCTGAAAAACGTGCGGAGACAACGACTGCTGAAAAGCAGGCTGAACAAAAAACTGAAGGGCAGCCATTATGGTTACCCAAATTATTGGGATTACAGTTTAATGGTATATACCAGAATGTGCCTGGCTTTCATAGTCCCTATGTTGGAGACCACAGTTTTAGAACGGATGAAGGCCTCGGACATAATATCACCCATATATATGGATTATATCTGGGTTCTCAACTTGCTCCGACCCTGCAGGCCTATCTTGATATCGAAATGGCCAAGGGTTCTGGAGTAAGCAAGGGCCTGGGGCTTGGGGGATATACAAATGGAGATGTCATCAGAACAGGGTCGGCAGAGCTGGGAACAGGTCCCTATGTGGCGCGAGGATATCTGCGCTATTTCTATCCATTGTCCTCTGAAACCGAAACGGTGGAACGAGCAATGGACCAGCTTTCTGGAAACGAGCCTGTCAAACGCTTGAGGCAAGGTCAGAGGTGATTTAGATCTTTACGGTTCGTTGTGAATATACTGAACCTTATCCTTAATCCCTTCTGTGACAAAGACATCCCCTTTCTTGTCCATTATCACACCGTCAAGACCAAGTTTTTTTAATACTTGCATGCCCTTTTGAGGGCCGAGGACGAATATGCCCGTAGGAAAACCATCGGGAGCATCATTTGCTATAACGCTCACGCTCTGACATTCATACACAGGATAGCCCGTTGCAGGATTCAAGATATGGTGATACCATCTGCCGTCTTTGACGAAGGATTTCTCATAGCCTCCTGATGTCGATATTGCTTTGCCCGTCAGATTGACAACAGCGAAAACTTCATCCTCTTTGCCTTTCTGGTGCGGATTCTTGATACCAACTCTCCAGGGTTCTCCGTCAGGTTTTATTCCAAACGGCTTGACCTCCCCGCCAACAGCGATAATGCCTGCTGTTATTCCGTTCTGCTTCAATACATTCACAGCTCTGTCAGTGGCGTAGCCCTTTTCAATTCCCCCCAAATCTATTTGCATTCCCTTCTTTTGCAGAAAAACTGTTGATCTCGCCTTGTCAACGATAACGTTCTTATAACCAACGAGTTTCAGTTTCTCCTTAATCGACTTGTCATCAGGCAAAATCTGTTTCTCGAAATCCCATAGCTTCACGATGGCACCGATAGTAATATCAAATGCTCCATCGGTACTCCTTGAGATAGAGAGCGCCTTGTCGATCACTTCAAGGGTCTCTTTCGAGACCTTTACAGGGTTAATGCCGGCATACCTATTGATCATCGATACTTCACTGTCTTCCGCATAAAAATTCAGAAGTCTTCCCAGTCGGTCCAACTCTTTAAAGGTACTATCTATTGCCGTATTTGCCTTTTGTTTTGAATCGGAATAAACGGTAACTGTAACGACGGTATATAAAGCAATCCGCGTCTCCTTGTACATTTTTTCTTTATTCGGATTGCAGGAGCTGATAAAGAATAAAAGCAAAATAGTCGCTCCGACAGCAGCAAATCTTTTCTTGATGCAATCCTTACTTAAAAGCCCGCTATCTTCCAAGACCTTATAGTTGTCTTTCTGCGCCATTTCACCTCTTCACGTCCATCCTCACATCTTGTTAATTAACAATTGTAACACAACAACATTATTAGCAATGCGCATCTCCGGTTGAAACTGACGAGGACGAGAGGCGCTCGGCCCAAGCGAGACTGATCCTGGAGAAAAGGTCGGAATACTAACAAAAACAGGCCCCGAATCCGTCCCCGGCAGACTACCGACGAAAATCTATCCCTTTATGCCCCGGTAAAAACGAAAACAAATTATCAACAACTAAGGCATTTTAATAGAATATGAGTAAGATTTATTCCTTATACAGGAGTCGGTCGTAGAGGGGGGCAAGGCAAATTGGATACTCGAAACTTTTGAGGGGTACTGAGGATCTTTCTATCGCCTCGTAGATAACCGCGGGCAAGCCCGTGGTTATCCAAAATGCCGTTGCAATATTCAAAATAGGGCAAAAATCCATACCAGAGCCCATCCTCACACGAAGCCGAGATTCTGCAGCTTCCAGCTCTGACGACACATTGGGGCAGCACATTGCCGATTAGATACCGATGCCAGACTTAAGAACTGGGCTTCACCAACTGCCTGAGGCGCCTCCGCCCCCCGAACTTCCGCCTCCGCCCGAGTCCCCGTCTGAACTTCCTCCGAAACCTCTGGAGGGTGAACCGCCCCCGCCTCCGAGGACCGCTCCCGGAAGAATAAAGGTCAGCGCGGCCGAAAAAAGTGCGGCAAATAGAGCCATGGCAGGCATCGTATTCATCCAGACAAGTCCCCCAGCGCCAAGGCCTGAGATCAGAGAGCAAAGCCAGGCAGGCAGCCAAAAGCGAAGCACAATACAAAATAATATTATGACGCCGGCAGTGATTATGACCCATTTATCCGGAAATTGGTTTTCATAGACCTCTGTCTTGACGGGCGGCAGTGATCCGCCTTCTATTACCTTTATGATCTGCTGAACTGCCGCGGTAAGCGCGCCGCCGTAGTCACTCTTTCGGAACAAAGGCCGGATCTGCTCATCGATTATCCTTCCTGCAAGCGGGTCGGTCAGAACTCCTTCAAGGCCGTAGCCGACCTCTATGCGCATTTGTCTGTCGTCTTTTGCCGTTATAATCAGGGCCCCGTCGTCAACTCCCTTGCGTCCGAGCTTCCATGCGTCGAATGTCCTCAGCGCAAACTGCTCGATGGTTTCGGTTTTTACGCTTCGAAGCATGAGCACCGCTATTTGTGAGCCTTTTTTCTGTTCAAGCGATGCTATCTCGGTTCGCAGGCCTTCCATATCTCGAGGCGCAAGGGTTCCGGTAAGATCCGTAACAGGAACATAAGGCGGTATTTGGACAAGGCCGTCTTTGCCTCTTCTTGAAGATTGTGTGACCGTCCCAGGGGCGGGCTGGTAGGACCGAAATCTTCCTTGCCCCGCAAAGTCTCTTCAATAGCCCTTGTGCCTTGCTCAATGGCTGAAAAATACTGGCCCTCACGCAGATAGCCTGTTACTGACTCACGAATGATGCTGCTTTCAGCCACGCCGTTGAGGAGTATCTGCGCCTTTTCAGCAACTGCGATACGCGCGGTGGACTGATTAACAGAGATTACCAGCAGTGCAGCCGGCCGTAAATTATCAGGCTGCGAGGCAAGCGTCCTGTCCGTAAAAACATCAAGCGTCTCATCGGCCGGATCGTTTATTATCAGCACCTTGACCTTCGGGCCGTTGTCAGCCTCCAATTCCTGTATCATCGGTTTCAGCGTAATTCAATGATTTGGAAGGAGAAACAGCAATTCTATATATTCCGGCCAATACTGCTAAGTCCTCATAAAACGCATAAGACTACGACAATTTTACGACAGTGCTTCTGGGTGCTTTGTCCTTTCTCTTTTGCGCCCGAGCCAGCGTCATTGCAATGTTTATCATTATCAAGGAGCGCGGGATTGCCCGAAGATGGAATTCAAGGGAGGGTGTTGATATTGATTGGTGGGTAGAGAGAGCAAGATCGCTGACCACATGGCAAGGTTACCACTTTGTCAAATAAATGCGAATTTCATTTTAGGATTTCTACCGATATGGAGCAAAAACGACATATATCTCAAAAATTCGGACATATTTATGAGGTGCAGGGTGTATATTCACTTTTCCCTTATAAGATTGATTTACGCGATGTGAATTTTTCAACTTTATTACGAGACATTTTTATAAAATGACTCTTTCCTGAAATCAACCCTGTGGCGTTTTTGTCATAGTAGTAAGGGTTCTTTTGGAAAGAAACACTCTGCCGGTTGAGACCGCATGAGAGCCCTCCAAATACGCACTTTTGGCAGAATTGTTGGATTTTGCAAAAGTGTGATATTATTTGCAAATATGAAGGAGAAAAGAAGATATAAGAGGTTCTTCATTGAAGGCATGGACGTCCAGTGCAGGATGTTTTATGCCTCCGAAGTGAAGATTCTCAATATCAGTTTCGGCGGGGTTGCTCTCAGTCTGAACAAGAGGCTGAATATGGGAGATAAATATACCCTGAAGATTGAGTCTGAGAGCAATACTATTTCATTAAATGGTGTTGTAGTCTGGGAAAAAATGACCGGCCTTGCAAAAGAGGTAAAGGGTAAAAAGTTTCCCATATACGAAGTGGGAATGAGATTTGATGAAGTGCTAACAGGAGAAGAGGCTGACCTTCTCAATTTTATCAGGGAAAATATTTGCGACAAGGCAATTAAAACGAGGGTACAAGGGCTGAGGGTGAAGATTATCCAGCCAGAAAAGACTGTTCTCCTGGATGACCGTGAGAGCGATTATGTAAAAATGATTAGTTTGGGAGGGATGCTCATAGAAAGCAAAGAGGAACTGGAGATTGCAGGCAGATTTCCGATGGAAATGAGCTTTCTATCAGACATAAAACCGATAAAATTTCTGGGGAGGACGGCCTATTGCACGGAAATACTGGGCAAGATGCCGAAACGCTATGATACGGTGATAGAATTTATAGAGATGAACGAAAAAGATAGGGCGCGGCTGAAAGAATTCCTTGAGATTCTCCAGGCCATTTAATGCAGCGAATTACTTCTCATTGTTGATAATTCGCAATAGTTCAGCTTCGTTCCTGCGTCTCCATTGGCTGACGTGGTGAGGACAATTTTATGGA
>DASPQI010000410.1:0-10998 GCA_035625045.1 Syntrophales bacterium
GACTGCAGTTCCCTCCTTGAAGATGGAACAGATCATCCATTCTTTGCGGATAGGCTCTTCGCCAACAGGCTCATCAATCATATCGCCTCTTTCAAGCGCGGCATCCAGCAAAACAGGATATATATTTTTGAGGGGCCGCACGGGTGTGGTAAAAGTACATTTTTAAACAACCTGCTCATGAAATTTGAACAATATACGAAGACAGAAGGAGGGGCAATTTATGAAACGATGTGGCGGCTTGACAAGAGGGAACTGGGTGTAGTTTCAGACCGTGAAGCCCATTACATATTGGAGCAATTGCGCAGTCTTGTGGATGGTTCCGTTTCCCAGCATCAAGGGGAAGAGAAGGATCAACTTTCTAATTTGATGAATAAAGAATACCTTGATGTCTCATGCCCAAGTCATGACCATCCTTTGCTTCTGATTCCGAAGGCATACAGAAAGGAACTGCTTGATGATTTAATCAAGGATGAAGACTTCAAGAGCAGGCTTTTTTCTGAAAAACAGTTTGAATGGGTATTTAGGGACCAACCCTGCACCATATGTATGTCCTTGTATCAAACCCTGCTTGACATGTTCAACTCTCCTTCAAAGGTTTTTGAGATGGTGTTTGCGCGAAGATACTTGTTCAACAGGCGTCTTGGTCAGGGGATAAGTGTGTTCAATCCGGGTGACAGGATTACAAAGACCAATGTCATGACAAATCAGTTGCTGCAAAATCAACTGAACAGCATCTTAAGAGACAGCAACTGCGTGAAATATCTTTATTCAAGATATGCAAATACCAATAATGGCATCTATGCGTTGATGGATATCAAGGCGCATAACAAGGAGCGATTCGCTAATCTCCACGGTATTATCAGTGAGGGGGTCCATAAGGTAGAAGATATAGAAGAAAATGTAAATTCGCTTTTTCTTGCCCTGATGAACCCTGAGGATCAGGAAAATGTTGTAGACACGCAGTCGTTTTCCGACCGCATTACTTATATAAAAATTCCTTATGTTCTGGACTATAACACGGAAGTGAAAATCTATAAAAACGTCTTCGGAGATCAAATTGAGACGTACTTCCTTCCCAGGGTGCTCCAGAATTTTGCCAAGGTTATTATCTCGACGAGATTGAAACGGGAATCCGAAGGTCTGCAGGAGTGGATCGGGGATTCAGAAAAATATAGTCTATACTGTGATAAAAATCTGCAGCTTCTCAAAATGGATATATACACGGGATTTATTCCTCCATGGCTCACAGAAGAAGACAGGAAGAGTTTCACAGCCAAGCGGCGGCGGAGAGTCATAGCAGAATCAGAGACTGAAGGTGATAAAGGATTTACGGGCAGGGATTCGATAAAGATATACAATGAATTTTATTCGACTTATGCCAAGAAAGATAAACTCATTACCATGGCCATGGTGTGCGGTTTCTTCGAGAAGCACCGTGAGGGTCTGGTCAGGTCTATACCGGAAGGTTTCCTGGATTCATTGGTATGCCTTTACAACTATACAGTTTTGCAGGAAGTGAAGGAATCACTTTACTACTATAATGAAAAACGTATTTCGAGAGAGATACAAAACTACCTCTTTGCTATAAACTTTGAAATAGGGCGGACCGCAAAATGCGTCTATACAGGAGAAGAATTAGAGATCACGGAAGAATTCTTAGAAGGTATTGAGGGGCGACTCCTTGGACTAAATTCAGAGAAATCCCAACGATTGTCCTTCCGCAAGGACGCGCAGCATCAGTATGCATCCAAGACATTAACTCAGGAAATGCACCTCGAGGGAAAGACGATACGCGAGACACAATTGTACCAGTCGCTGCACCAGCGCTACGTTCATAACTTGAAAGAAAATGTCCTAGACCCATTTCTTAAAAATGACAACTTCCGGAGCGCCATTAAGGATTACGCCACGGAAGCCTTCAAGTCATATGATAAGCGAATAAGGGAAGACGTGAATCTTCTCATGCAGAATCTGAAAAAAAAGTATGGCTACACTCAACAAGGGGCAAAGGAAGTCTGCATCTATGTAGTGGATAACAACCTTGCACAGACATTTACAGGACAATAGTCTGAGTTTCGCAACGCATCCTTTAAATGAAACTTAAGAATATCTCGCAAAAGCAACGGCGAAAGTCGTATATCGATTACACAATATTTCGCTGTTAAATTGCCCTTATATACAAAAACAGCTTCCCCTATATTTCATGTATACAGATTTAAGTTCTATCAGAAAAAGATATCAAAATAATTGTCAGATATAAAAAAATTGGGCAGGGAGAGATGGATAGCGTATTGAAACGTTCTCACAAAGCTTTAATATTAAAGCTACAATACGCAGAAGCACATTATCAGTTGGCAATAATTTTCAAAAAGAAAGGTCTGATAGAAGAATCTAATCGTCATTATAATGAGGCTGTGCGCATTATGCAAACATTGAAGAACAGAAAATAATTCCATTTCTACAGAAAAACTATCAGCACAACAATATTCCATGGATCATTTTTTCTTGACACAAAAACGCAGTAACTTTATATTTTTACAGTAATAAAAGTGAGTTTCTAGCAACTTAAAATTATAGTTTTTAAAAGGACTGATTATGAAGAAGTCTCTTCGATGGCTGTTTAGTTTCATCTTGATATTTAATATTATCACACTTTTTTTTATCCCAAATTTTCTATACGGGGAGGAAGTTGCAAAAACAAGGGATAATGATCGTGCTTCAGATTTTATCTTGAAAGATTTGGAGGGCAGAAATGTTAGGCTGAGTGACTATAAAGGACGGATGATCTTACTGTATTTCATGGCTACATGGTGCCCAGAGTGTCGTTCCACAATTCCCCATCTGAAAGAAATCTATTCCTTATATAATGCCAAAGGTCTGGTTCTTCTGAATATCAATGTCATGGAATCGCGTGAGAAAGCGTTAGCCTTTTCAAAGAAATACAGCCTCCCCTTTCCTACGCTTCTGGATGGAGATGGAAAGGTCTACCAGAGCTATGGTGTTGTTGGTGTACCTGTTAAGGCTTTGATCGACCGAAATGGTCGGATCATTTGCTGGAACTGCCGTACTCTTGATAAAATGCTGGAGAAGCAGTTTGAGTTGGAAACCACTCAGTAGTTGGGATTTTACATCTTTTCACATATCCGCTTTGCATAAGATCATGTAGAAAAAGAAAAGGGAGTCGATTGGGGCAGCGGCAAATTGCCGTTATTTAGGCTCGATTGGATACCCCGCATCTGTCCAGGCATGAAAACCGCCCTTGAGGGCTCTAACCTTTTTAAACCCCTTGTCTAATAAGATCTCTGCCGCACGGGCACTCGTAGCTTCACTGTGTCAAGTACAATATGTGATGATCTCCTTATCCCTCGGCAGTTCATTGATCCTGTTTTCTAGCTGAACTATAGAAATCCTGATAGCCCCTTTTATCTTGATTTTACTATCTTCATATTCCCGTCCTGCCCGGATATCAATAATGACTACATCCTCACCTCTATCAATCTCGGCCTTCAGTTCCTGCACTGTAATGCGTGGAACCACATCATCTGCAGAGAAGACGACCGGTACAATCAGCTGATTCAGTAAAATGAAGAGCAGAAAAAGAAAGAGCAATTTTAACAACTGTCGCGTTGACATTCTTACTTCGTCTTTCAGGGGGAATGTTTTGCAGTTAGTATATTCAAATTCACCGATTAACAACTCGATCTCATTTATTATAATAAATAAGCCAGCTCAAAAATTGGGTGGGTCGTCAGTTCACTATTCCTTTTTTACTGACCGGGGGAAACAGCATTCCCAACTTGGCATACCATCTTCTTCGTTGCGAAGTTTCATGGTCCAATCGCCCTTGCTTACTTCCGTGGCAATAATTCTGTTACCAAACTTCTTACCTCTGACTTCAACCGTGTCGCCGGCCGCAAATTTGATCTTCTGATTTTCAATGAACCACTTGGGCCCTAAATAGACAACGTACTTATTGCCCTGATCCGTTGTAAATCTCATCTGCAGACCGTCTTTCACGCCTTTCATCGGTTCGACTTTCGCTACTTTACCGGGCTCGACAATTATAGCTTCCTGTCCGGTAAATGATGTCTCGGCATCAAGTGCCGGTACTCCCAAAGTCCATGCACCTCTCGTTACGGTTGGCCCAGTTGCCTGAGCAAATGATGTCTGCGCAAACATCAGCATAAAACTCACTGCTACCACAATCCATATTGCTACCTTTCTCATACTTTCCTCCTTAGACCAATTGTTTTGACCCACCCGATTTCGAGCTTAAAGCTTACTCCAATATGATATATTGGACTGCTATTCTAATAAAAAAAATCGAGTATACAATAGTGGTTTAATAGATGTAGAATGGTAGTTAAACACTACTAAGATAATCGGAGAGAAGTGATAGTGTAATCAGGTTAATATCTGGCGAAGATTATGTAGTATGGCAAGGGAGCCGGGTTTGGGTCATTATGATTTTTAACGATCCATTTTTGCAGAATTACACCATTGATTGATTGTGGGTTCAATAGTGCTGTGGGTTGGACTACCTATGACAGATGGAAAGTTGACTTAAAATCTTATAATGCTCTTAGCAAATAGAGGATCCTGTAAAAGTTTTTTTGCGAATTTTAAATATTTCGACACAATGGCCCGAATGGCGAGTTGTAATGCGTAAGGTCTGATCGGCTTTTCCAATAGGTAGGTAATATCTGAAGCCACGCACATCTTAACCACCTCGTCACTTGCGTTTCCCGTGATGATAATGGTGTCCTGATGAGCCATGGGGAATTTATCCAAAATAGAATCAAGGAAGTCAAACCCTGTCTTTTTTCCCATAAAGACATCCAAGATAAAAATAGCCACCCCGGTTTTCTGTTTTCGACAAAAAGATAATGCTTCATTTGAATCAGTAAAAGTGAGTACTTCGCCCCATGTATAGAATCTTTTTACAATTTCGGAAATAACTTCACATACTGACGGGTCGTCATCGACTATGATTATCGGTATGCCATCCGACATATTTACCCCCCGATTTATATCGGTTGTATTAACAATTATAGGATATCTCTTTTTTGCGGAATTGTAAACATAGTTCTCGGCTATTTTTCTGACGCCTTTGTAAATTTGCGCTTAAGACCACAAGGGATTTTTTTGTTGCAACATGGGGCGATTAATTTGTATAGACAGTTTACCATGAGTATAAACTCACACGAAAATACCAAAGCAGAGCGTCTTCTTGGCAGCATAAAAAACAGGAACCTTCAAATCATTGCCGAAAAGGTTATCAAGGGTGTACCGGTAAATGAGTCGGATGCGCTTGCCATGTTAACCACTAAAGATATCCTGGAGCTGGGATCAATCGCGCACTACCTGAAAACGAAGCTGCACGGGGATGCCGTCTATTATAGCGTTAATATGAATCTCAATTATACTAATGTTTGTGAGTTGCGTTGTCCGTTGTGCGCCTTTTCGCGCTCTGAGGATGATGCTGACGCATTTACCCTTTCTCTCGACGAAATTGAGACCAGGGTAAGAAATGCGGTATCTTCCGGCGTAGATGAAGTGCACATAGTGGGTGGCCTCAATCCAAGACTTACGATCGAATACTTTTTAGAAATGCTCCAAAGGATAAAATCTATAAGGCCGGACATCTTCATAGTTGCCTTTACCGCGGTAGAGTATGATTACTTTGCCCGTATCAATTGCCTCCCCCTGGATGAGGTCTTCATTATGATGAAAGAGGCTGGACTGGGTGCTCTTCCCGGAGGAGGGGCAGAGGTCTTTGCCCCGGAGATCAGGAATGTTATAGCGCCAAAGAAGATATCCGGAAAGCGCTGGCTCGATGTGATGCGAACGGCACACGGGCTCGAACTGAAGACAAACGCAACTCTGCTTTACAACCATCTTGAAAAGCCTGCCGATATAGCAGATCATCTTTTGCAGATCAGAGCCCTTCAGGAAGAAACCGGAGGATTCAAGACCTTTGTGCCTCTTACTTATCACGGCATCAATACCAATATCCGCTCCCAGCGGCCTGAGACGACCGGTTTCGGGGATATCCGTTTATACGCGACAAGCCGCATCGTCCTTAACAACGTGCCTCACCTGAAGGCTTTATGGATGTATTTAGGTGAAAAAATGGCGCAGATACTGCTCAACTTCGGTGTAGATGATCTCGGCGGAACCTATCACCATGAAAGGATAGTACACGCAGCAGGCGCATCTACACCTGAGAGCGGGAGTGAACCGCACCTGCGAAGACTTATCAAACTCTCAGGTTTTGTTCCGATAAGGGCGGCGGCAAACTATGAAACGAGGCAAATGCAATGAAGTTAGGCTACATCAATTACCTGAACTGTTATCCATTTTATTATCATATGTTTGAGATTAGCCCCATTCCGGATGTGCAAATATTCCCGCGCTATCCCAGTGATCTAAACAGGTTGATGAAAAGGGAAGAGATAGACATGAGCCCGATTTCCGCAGCGGCATACACCGACCTGGGAAAAGATGTGGTACTGCTTCCTGATTTCTGCCTCAGCTCCGTAGGCTACGTGCATTCGGTGATCTTAAAAAGCATGGTACCTATAGAAGAGTTGCACAAAAAAAAGGTCGGCCTGTCCAGTGCGTCTCAAACCTCGGTAGTGATTTTAAAAATTCTTCTGGAGCACTATTATTCCATAAAACCCCTCTATCTGACAACAAACCCCAACCCTTCTCATAAAAATCATGATATTGATGCGGCGCTCATCATAGGTAATGAAGCTATGTTGCAAGGAGTTTCACCCTATACCTATGATTTGGGCGATCTGTGGTTGAGGAAGACAGGATATCCTGTCGTATTTGCCGTATTTGCCGTTCGAAGATCTGTCATTGAGCATAATTTGTCTAAGGTGATGGCTGTTATTAATTCCTATTATCAATCCCTCGCCTGTCTTGATCATAACCGGGAAATACTTATTCAAAAAGCAACAGCAAGATATCCCTCTGTCAAGTGGGACATCGACTCCTACTACCGGTCTCTAGAGTATACATTCACCCCTGAATTGAAGGATGCCCTATCCTTTTACTTTAGTCTGGCAGGTGAACTTGGCCTCCTCAAAAAGGTAAGCACTGTGAGGTACATGGACCCCATAATAGATAAAGTGGGAATAGAAAATAACATGAAATATATACCTTCAAGCATCTTGTGATTTCTACATGAATAAAAGCGGCACGAAAAGCTTCAAAGAAAAAATCTACGCCGGTGAACGCGTAACCTGTGAGGAAGCAGTCGGGCTTTTTTCCTGGGATATTATCGAACTGGGCATGGCCGCAGACGCGAGGACAAAGCTTGCATTCCCCGGAGATAAAGTAGGCTTCATCATCGACCGCATCATCAACTTCACCAATGTCTGTGAGGCCTCATGCGCCTTCTGCGCTTTCCACGCAAGGGCAGGGCAGATCGAGCCGTATGAACTTTCCCTGGACGATATCCTGCTGAAAGTAGAAGAACTGGCGGCCGTAGGCGGTACGCAGGTCATGCTGCAGGGCGGCCTCCATCCGCATCATACGTTGGATACTTACATCTCTATGGTAAAGTCCGTCAAAAAACGTTTTCCCGATATCTATCTCCACTCGTTTTCCCCGGCGGAACTGGTGCATATTGCCCGTATGAGCGGTCTTACCCTCAATGAGGTGGTGCAGGAACTAAAGACAGCCGGCCTTGATTCTGTACCGGGCGCTTCGGATATTCTGGTGGACAGGATTCGCAGCCAGGTGAGTCCCAGAAAAGTTACGAAAGGAGAATGGTGCGAAGTGATGAATACACTGGCACGTCACGGCCTGAAATCAAGCGCAACCATGACCTACGGGATGGGAGAAACCCCTGAGGAGCGTGTTGCCCACCTTGAGGTCATTCGCGCCGTGCAGGACGAAACCGGCATACTGCGCGCCTTTATCCCTTGGTCATTTTCCCCGGCGCGTACACGCATGGAGGATGTGCCGCCCGCAACCGGCATCGACTATCTTAAGATTGTGGCAATCTCACGTATCTTCCTGGATAATATAACCTTCATACAGGCGGGATGGCTCACTGAGGGCATGAAGCTGGCGCAGATTGCGCTCACCATGGGGGCCAACGACATGGGCGGCGTGCTCACGGAGGAGGTTGTGGTAAAGGCAACCGGCATCGAGACCAGAACCAATATGTCTGAACTCATCGATGTTATCAGAGATGCGGGCAGAATCCCCATCCAGAGGGATTCGGATTACAGGGAGATAAGGATTTTCAATTGAACATAGACATTGCTTTTTCCCCATGTCCAAACGATACATTCATCTTTCATGCATTGGTCCATAGGTGCATTGATACCGACCCATTTAGGTTCATATCCCGTATCACCGATGTGGAGGAATTGAACTCACTGGCTTTTGCCGGAACCTATCCCATCACCAAACTCTCTTTCTATGCATATCTGCTGCTCAGGGATCGATATGAACTGTTAGATGCGGGGGCGGCTCTCGGATATGGATGCGGCCCGCTCCTGGTCGCGAAAAGGCCGCTTAAATCCTTTCAGAATGTCCGGATAGCCGTGCCGGGCAGGTATACCACAGCATACTTGCTTCTCCAGCTCTGGCAGAAGGATTGCAAGCATGTGGAGTTCACGCGGTTCGATCAAATACTCCCCGGTATCGCCGCTGGAATTTACGATGCAGGCATCATTATTCATGAAGGAAGGTTTGTGTACCCCCAATATAACTGCATGAAGATCATCGATCTCGGCGAGTGGTGGGAGAGTCAAACAGGTCTCCCCATACCCCTCGGCTGCATAGCCATGCGCAAGGATATGTCCCGACATAGAGGGGCTATTGAGTCCATGCTCCGGGCATCGGTCGCCCACGCCATGGATAACCCCGGGGCAGCAAGGGATTTCATCACATCACACGCCCAAGAGCTTGATGATCAGGTAATCTCAGAACATATCTCGCTCTATGTGAATGACTTCACCCGCTCTCTGGGTGAGACAGGCTTGAAAGCGGTTAAAACCCTGGAGGAGATGGCGCGATGTCAAGCGATCCTGTAATCGGTCTGGTAATCGCGACCATGCTGGAGGCGGAACCTTTCATCAAGGGGCTCGCTCTTATGGAATGCGAAAGAAATCCCTTTCCTATTTACGGAAGACCCTCACGTCCCATGGAGACATCGCATGAGCACCAAAATATGTCCCCGCATCGCCTAAGCGGCGACCACCCCCACCCCTCCCTCCCCCATCAAGAGGGAGGGAAAAAGGGAGGAGGTTCCTTTCAGGGGAAAGACGGCATTTACCTCATTATATCCGGGATCGGAAAGGCCAATGCCGCCATGGCGTGCACATATTTTATTGATCGCTATCATCCGGCGTGCATTTGTAATCTCGGCGCGGCCGGATCTGTCAATGCTTCATATAGTCTTGGTGAATGCTATCACATTACGAATATTATTGAGCCAGACAGGCCGGAGCTAAAGACGGGCATCCCCCATACTCATACCCCTTATTTCCTGGACAACTTTGCGACAGCCGTCCTTGCCACGCAGGACAGGGCGGTGCGCGACCCAGCAGAAAGAGACAGGATCGGACGGGATGCCCAACTGGTTGATATGGAAGGGGGCTCCATAACGCAGGCATGCAGGCATTTTGGCGTGAAATGTTTTCTCTTCAAGTTTGTCAGCGATACGCCGGACCACCGCAAGAGCGACGATATCGAAAGAAACATCGCCCTTTGCCGGGATTCATTCTTCCAATTCTTCCGCGACACAGTGCTGCCCTGCCTTAAATAAGTTATTCTTGTCTTGACAAAGGCCTCATGAAACCATTATGTAGACCGGCATGACGCAAATATACCAGAGATATCCCATGAAGGTGCTTACAAAGGCAGTCGTATACTCCCGCATGATAAAGTTTTTACACACCATCTTCGCGCTGCCCTTTGCCCTCGCTGCCGTGGTGCTCGTACACAGGGAATCTCCTGTTGATGTTTATACTGTATTCTGGATTATCGTTGCCATGGTGGGGGCTCGCTCGGCTGCCATGGGATTCAACCGTATTGTAGATGCATACATAGATGCAAAAAATCCCCGCACTGCTTCGAGAGAGATTCCTGCCGGTACAATATCCAGAGGCGAGGCCTCAGTCTTTGTCATAAGTTCAAGCCTGTTCTTTATCCTGTCTGCTGCCATGCTTTCTTCGCTTTGCTTTTGGCTTTCCTTTCCAGTACTCGCCGTTATGTTCACGTATTCTTACACCAAGCGCTTCACCTGGCTCAACCATATTGTTCTGGGATGTGCCATAGGGATGGCGCCCATGGCAGTCTGGGTCGCGGTAACGGGAACTCTTTCCGGAAATATCATGACATTGAGTCTCGCACTGGCAACCTACATCGCGGGCTTCGATATCCTCTATGCCTGCCAGGATGCGGAGTTTGACACGAGGGAAGGCCTCTATTCCATTCCGTCAAGATTCGGCATAGCCACTGCGATGCGGATTGCGGCCGTGCTCCACGGGATCAGCATTATATCCCTCTTTGTCCTGTATTGGCTCTTTCCTTTAAGCCCCGCTTATCTCGTCTTTGTCGGCATAATAACCGTGCTCTTTGTCATCGAGCACAGACTGGTGAACCCCCATGACCTCTCAAAGATCGATATGGCCTTCTTCCATGTGAACAGCATCATTTCGGTTCTGGTGTTTCTGGCCATAATCTCGGGAAAAATGTTGATAGGGGTAATATGAGAAAAAAAATAATTATCGGAATATCCGGTGCATCGGGGGCAATATACGCCGTCAAATTGATAGAGACCCTCCTCGCCAAGGAGGTTCATGTCCATCTAATCATATCCGAGATAGGGGCAAAGGTCTTTGCACATGAGCTTGCGATCGAAGGCAAGGATGTGTCGGAATTCTTTTCACGGATGCACGACCGGGGCAACTTCCGCGGTGAGGTTACCATGCACGACAGCACCGACATGTTCACCCCGGTGGCAAGTGG
>DASPQI010000411.1:0-3411 GCA_035625045.1 Syntrophales bacterium
AATTGATTCGTAATAAGATGCGAGTTTCTTGTGCGCCATGGACGGAGTAAAGTTCACGTACTCTACTGTCATAAATGCCAAGGAGTCGACAATTCCATGGGGTGTGTATACGCTGCGGAAATTGTTAACCGTGTTTTCTGGTTGAAAGGGCCAGCCTGCTTTCAAGTGTTTTATCTTGATAATGGCAATCATGCTGTCGAGAGTCGTGAACCCCCAATTGTTTCTGTACCACGACGATGGTCTTATCTTAGAGGAGTCCCAATCGATTTCGATCATGCCGTGCTCTTTAAGTGCATTGAAGAAACCCTCTGCAATTAGAAACTGCCCATCGATGTTCGGATGAAGATGGTCGGACATCAGATTATCGCCGACTATGCCATTGGGAGAATGGTTTTCAAAAAGAGATTTGAGCGACATATGATAAACGCCAAGGGAGTCGGAAAGACGTGCAATGAGTGAGTTCATGTCTTCCGACGCCCTGAACCTCATCGCGTCCAAATCCTTTGCCTCAATGAATTTCTTCTTTGCGTTGGCGAATTTTGACGTGGCTTCCAGTCGCAAAGCGTCATGATACAGCGAGTCCGCGTCAGGATAAGTTCCGCTTTGAACTGAGCGGAAGGGGGGCTGATGTCCCACATTACTGACAAGATCGCTAATAATCACCGGCACATTTGCATCTTTCATTTTGATTATTAACTCGCCGATATTATCGGAGAACTGCCTCAATCCTTCATAATACATTTTCGAGTGGAACGGAATTACATCCCTGCCGATCATCCTTTCCATCAGGGTTTCTTTCGCTTTGGTGCGGGTGACTGGGTGTATCAACCTCGCAACGCTGGCAATGCCCTGCCCAAGAAGCTGGTACAACCTCAGATGTACCAATCTCATCTCGAGCTTTTTCATCCAGATGGGGATGGAACCGTTCTCCATGGAACCGACTCCAAGTGCACCATAATACTCATTGTGGCCAGCGTAAATCAAAATTGCATCAGGCTTTTGCTGAAGAATTTCCTTGGCAAAATCTAAAAGCGCATAACTATCGATCGCTGTCATGCCAAGATTGACCACTTCTATGGTGCGGTCTGGAAAAATATCTTGAAGGCGCCGCTGCAGAATTCTCGTCGAAATAAGATTGGCATCGTACGGAAAGCCTTCGACCGATGATTCACCGAGCACGAAAATTCTGTATCCACTGGCAGGTTTTTCTTTCAGGAAGTAATCGGAGACAGGCGTCGGAACAGTGATCTCAGACCTGCTGAAGAATCTCTCGGCAACCTTTCGATTTATCTGATAATATCCGGGAATGGGGCTAGACACGAATAAGCTAAGATCATCACCGTAGCCAAAAAGCTTGAGCGCTATCTCGACCATTCCCAACAACAAGAAAGGAAAGATGACAAGTGTTGCGTGGAACAGTATGTTTTTTATTCTTCCGGACTCGGACATAAAAGATTTTTGACGTTTAGATAAGAATTTATATTAGGCGGGCAAAACATCCTATGTACCGAACACGTAACCGACCGTTTCCTGTCCACTCACGTTTGACCCAAACACCTCGCCAGAAGGCCATTGCCTCTGAGAAATCACTTACACTGATTTAATGTCTGGCGATTCGCTAACTGCCTGGTTACAATTCTGCGAAGAGAACTACTACATTGCACGGGGAACAAGAATGATTTGGCTTGACGCATTGCAACTATGGTACGTCATTTCTATTTTGGCGCCTTCTCATATATGTCTGGTCCTTCCTCTACTTTCGGCGTCAGGTGGAAGAACGGGTTCTCTTTCACTCGTGGGTCCAGTTTTGCTGTAATAGCTTTGCTCATCGCGACCTTTGCCCATTCTCTCGGATCGACTGTAATCGGGCCTGTGACCATCTCAGGCACATTGTACGTTTTCAGGAACGTCGAATAGAAAGCCGGATCTTCTTGCGGAAGTATGAGTGGTTTTGATGCCACTCCATTATCATCAAGATGGCTAAAATATGGCCGTGCCATGAAGTGATCGTCCCTCTTTGAGCTGAACACGAACCATCGACTGTCTCTCGACCAAGAATGAAAACTATCAGTCTCGTCGCTATTGCATTCTAATCTCTTGTATGTCTTTTTTTGCAAATCATAGAGGTATATGTCGGCACTTCTCAGGTAAATCGGGAAATTGCTGTAAGCCGAACCCGTGAATAGAATGTATCTGCCGTCAGGTGAAACTCTCGGCTCCGTGATGCTCCCGCCAAAATCTTTTGCTAAAAGAACCGTGTCCAATTTCCCCCACGTATTTGTCTGTGCATCGTACAAGATACGCATGAGATCGTAGCGGATCTTATCCCACTGAAATCCTCTTTTATTGTTTTGCACGACGTAGAACGAATCGAGCCTATTTGTCGCGCTGAAATATAGGTACTTCCCATCGGGCGACCAGCACGGAAAAGTTTCCATGCGATTAGGATTCGCGAGATCGGGACAAGTCGTTATCATGTTTTGGTCGATGAGGTACACCACGATCTTTGACGCTGCATCAAGCACGTCCCTGCATTCGCCTTGTGCGTGAAAGAACATGGACAGCTTGTTCACTGAAAAAGCAATAATGTTTCCGTTCGGATGCCATGAAGGATACGCGCCGGGAGAATTCAAAGCAGTTGCCGTGTTGACTTTGATTATTTCGTTGTTTCTGCGTATTAAAGTACCGGATCCTGGGCCTCCGCGAACGTGCATCATCATATATTGTGGATCGCCACCTTTAAAGTTGTGGCAGTTCATGCAGCTTCCATCGGTGAGAGTGTTGACGAGAATGGGCCTCTCATCGAATGTCTCGATGTCTCGTTGATATAACCCTACAATTCTCCAGAGATGAAATGCCGGATTTATCAGTCGATAAGCTAAATAGGGATCGATAGAATCTTTTGAAATTGTGTCGACAACTGCGTTGTAAGAGTACCACTTTCCATCTTTCATGGTACGCACTTTCATAGTTAAGATTTGTCCGGCATTTTGGCTTAACAACCGTTTCCAGTCTTTTATCGGTATGAAGAACGAGCCGTCTTTATCACTTAACTCGATCGGATCGCCGGTGACGGAAGAAATCTGGAGGGTAGCCTTTTCCATCGACTCCAAAACCCTGAAATCCAAGGGAGCTATGTTCGGCGGTATTACTATGTTGGAATAATCCGGGCTGATGAGCGGAATCCTGTTGACCTGAGTGCCACCCTCTTTGTCGAGCGACGACTTCCCGCAGCTCGAAATAATAATAATGGCACACGCGACAGCTAAAAGCCTGAAATGTCCGCAAACGACTTTGAACATCTTTTTTCGTCTCATTGGTTGTCAATCCTTTCCTGCAAAAGATAAAGCCAGTAGGTATTTCCATAATTGCGTCTTAAGTCTTCGTAAGCTGAGGTAGGGTCATTACGTC
>DASPQI010000412.1:0-2897 GCA_035625045.1 Syntrophales bacterium
GGGGTCAAGATCGACTCCATCATCAAACAGATTACCGGCATCCGCTGCCCCAGCCCCAACTGGCAGAACGGCGCCCAGGTGCTCTCCTGCCCCGACGCCATCGCCAAGGTCCTGGCCAGCGTGGCCCAGGTGGACCCACCCGAATCCACCCTGGCCACCATGGGTTCCTGCCCCGACTGCGGCGGCGCCGTCGAACCCGAAGGCGGCTGCCTGGTCTGCCGCTCCTGCGGCTTTTCGAGGTGTAGTTAATGGTAGCGCAGGCTTCCAGCCTGTGTGCGTCCTATGCACCATTAATTGATATACGGGCGTAGAGAAGATATTCATTTTATAATTATGATAAAGGCAAATTTATGGACATTTGGAAAATTGACAAACTAATATTATTTCTTATTTTTTTTATTCCTGGATTTTTATCACTTAAAATCTATGACTGGTTAGTTGCCTCAGAAAAAAGGGATTTTTCAAAATCATTATTTGAGGTTATAGGATATAGTGCAATTAATTTCGCTTCACTATTTTGGCTGATTATTCTCATTCATAGAGCCAACTTTTATGAGAGGCATTTTATTTTATATTTCTTTGCTTTGTTATTAATATTATTTATTATTCCTATATGTTGGCCTTTCATATTCATAACACTATCAAAGACAAAGTTATTGGCAAAATATTTAATTCATCCATGGCCTAAACCTTGGGATTTTGTATTTGCAAGTAAAGAATCTTTTTGGATAATTGTTCATTTGAAAGATGGCAAAAAAATTGGGGGCAAATATGATACAAAATCTTTCACTTCATCTTATCCTGTGGAGGAGCAACTATATATAGAAGAAATTTGGGACTTAGATGAAGATGGAAGGTTTAAACAACCTGTTGAAAGGTCAAGAGGAATGATTTTTTTCAAAGATGATATTTTGGCAGTAGAATTTTTTTCTTAAAAAGGAGGGTTATAAAAATGTCTGATGAAAAATCGAAAGGCCAGAATGTTCCTTTCCGAGAAGGGTATCAGCCATCTGATTACGGTTATCAGCCGTCAAAGAGTCACATCGAAAAGGGATACAAGCCAACTGGCGGTAATCTTGACCCAAATAATCCCCCGCAAGGTGGGTCAGGAATGCCAAAGGGTTCGGGCGAAAGCAAGAAAAGTGCTTGAAGCCGAGTCGGTTCAGTTAATGTAGGGTGCGCACCGCGCACCGAAAATTGGTGGCACCGGTTTCCAACCGGTGCAGATTTGGGGGAAGGGGCCAGGGACTTTCGCCCCTGCCCCCTTCCCCAAACCCCATCCCCCAACCCGTATGTAGGGGCGACCCGCTGGGTCGCCCAAAGGATATAGTAAATTTGAGGGCAGGAATTATCCGCCCCAAACGATTACAAACATGAAAAGAAGTGGTAGAAAAAAACGAAAGATTGGGCGCAATGATCCTTGCTGGTGCAGGTCTGGAAAGAAGTTCAAGCATTGTCATTTGGACCGTGAGCGCCAAGAACCCCAATTGATATGGGAGGCTGAGTCAAAATTTCGGAAGGCATTCTCCGCGAAGACATGCTTGGCACCGGATGCATGGAAGCATGAATGCACCGAACAAATATCCAAGGCTCACACTGTACCAAGGTCCGGCAGCCTTACACGCATAGCCCGCGAAGGCCACGTTTATTCTTTTGTACCCAGCATTGAAAAACTACGTAAAAATAATGGCCTTCTAGTTCCCCAATTACGCGGTATAAATTATGCATCAACGTTCTCGGGCTTCTGTGCTAGGCATGACGAGGCGATATTTGCGCCTTTAGAGAAGACCACCTTTTTAGGGACCCCTGAACAATGTTTCCTTCTTGGTTATCGTGCGCTTGCCCACGAAATTTATAAGAAACAGGCTTCAGCCTCTTTGAGTGAAATAAGGCGCCAAGCAGACCGCGGGAAACCTTTGCATGTTCAGATTGCTATACAAGGTATCATCTTCCCATTCAATCTCGGCGTTGCTGCGGCTGTCAGAGACCTTAAGCATTACAAATCAATCTATGACGACGTGCTTGTCAATCGTCGATTTGGTGACGTTCGTGCTTACATCTTGGAAACTGACAAGCCTCCGCCCGTCATGTGTAGCGGCGTAGTGTCCCCGGAACAGGATTTTGAAGGGAACATTTTACAGGATATCAGCGATTTGTTGAAGATTCCTCACTTATTGAACTTCGCGTCCTTCTATGGAGGCAATTACGGTGCCGTAGTCTTCACATGGCTCCCTGAAAGTGATGAGACATGTCGTGCATTTATTCAGACCCTCGACCGGGTTCCCATAGGTGGTTTGACCGACGCCCTGCTTCGGTTTTTCTTCGAGGTATGCGAGAACCTTCATATGCAACCAGAGTGGTGGGAGCAATTACCCCCCGACATCAAGGACGCAATTGTGAGAAGAATGACGACATCCGCTGATCCCGAAATGGCAAGAAGTGATGGATGTCTCAAAGATGATGGAGTACGGTTTCCGCCTTGGTCGATAAGAAGAAGACGCTTGTTAGGGTTTTCGCTGTGATGAGTTTTTCATCTCGTTCCCAAGCTCCCGCTTGGGAACGCCATTTTCCGGCGAAGCTCCGCTTCGCCCCCTTAATGGTGGCACCGGCTTCCAGCCGGTGCAGAAGGGTTTAAGTTAATGAAGGAAGACGCCGAAATCATTTTAGAGGCTGAGGGCGTCATGGGAACTGGATTTACCCAGGCAGTGCTCGTTTTCGGCCCGGTTGATAAGCCCAAGGAGTCTTATCAACCGCTGCCCTCGGTCTGGGATGGCGATGACCGCGAGCTCCTGGAGCGGATGCTGAATTTTTATCCCCGGACCGCTCCGAAAATGATCTTAGATGCCACGATTAATCGGGGGAGATTCTGGATAGGCAGTAAGCGGCCCGTCCTAGGT
>DASPQI010000413.1:0-3423 GCA_035625045.1 Syntrophales bacterium
CAATCGCCAAAATCAACATAACTATCTGTTGAAAATTTTATTTATATCGTCAAAAAAACTTATATTTAGTCTTTCTATGTCCATAATAAAGACAAATATCATGAGAATAATCAGGATCACAAAACCAATCTGCTGGGCCATCTCCCTCCATTTAATATTGATTTCCCTGCCCGTTATCGCTTCTATGATATAAAACATAAGATGTCCTCCATCAAGTATAGGAATCGGAAAAAGGTTGAGGATCGCGAGATTTATGCTGAGCAAGGCCATAAACAACATAAAGGGTATAATGCCCTCTTGAGCTTGAGTCCCGGCAATTTGGGCGATTAGTATCGGACCACCGAGAGTCCTTGGAGAAACAACGCCTTCAAGAATCTTAATAACGCTCAGTACCGTTAATTTGCTTATAAACCAAGTTTGCTTCAGACTTGTCCAGAAGGCTGCAAGTGGATTCATTCTCTGGATCACAGTATGTTGCGATGAAGGACTGACTCCTATCATATAGGACTCAATCTCTTCTCCGAAGATATTCTGACTTCTTAACAATGCGGGTCTGAGTGAGATATCCTTTATTTGCCCATCTCGTTTGATTGCGATATTTAATTCTTTACCGTTACTTTTTGTTATTATTTCCTTTATTTCCTCCCATCGCGTAATCTCTTTTCCATCGATTGCCGTAATGACATCACCTTCTTTGATACCGGCTTTAAAAGCCGGAGCGCCCTCCTGAACTCCGCCAATCGTTGTTGTCAGAGCGGGAACACCCGCCATATAGACAATAATGAAAATTACAATGGCCAGCAGAAAATTAAAAAGCGGACCTGCGGCAACGATAGCTATTCTTTTTAATACCGGTTGTTTCAGGAAAGACCTTGCCTCATCTCTCTCCGAAAGTTTTTCACCTGCAGATTCTCCAAGAAGCTTCACATAGCCCCCAAGAGGTATCATAGAAATAAGATATTCCGTTTCACCTACCTTTCTCCCTATTAATCTGGGTCCAAATCCAAGGGAAAATTTCAGTATGCCAACACCCGAATATTTAGCAGCCAGAAAATGACCAACTTCATGTGCAAAAATAAGAACACCAAGTAAAATTATAAGAGATACTATGCTTACACCTATCACGATAAAATGTTTGTCCTTTCAATGATTTTTTTAGCATTGTCCCTCGCCCAAAGATCAGCTTTAAAAATTTCTCCAAGCGTAGAAAAATCCTTCGGCTTATGAATTGCGATTACTTCTTCTATAATTTTCGATATATCCGTAAATTTAATGGTTTCGTCCAAGAATGCCCCCACAGCAACTTCATTCGCTGCATTAAGAACTGCCGGCATAGTCCCTCCCGCCTTTCCGGCCTCATAAGCAAGCCTTAGGGTGGGAAATTTCTCCATATCAGGTCTGAAGAATTCAAAGGCGCCAACTGTTAACAAATCAAGAAAAGGTTCCGGACGGGGAATTCTTTCAGGATATGAAAGTGCATAGGCTATGGGAATCCTCATATCCGGCACGCCAAGCTGTGCTATTATTGAGCCGTCGATATATTCGACCAGGGAATGGACTATACTCTGCGGATGAATATGTACCTCAATTCTATCAACCGGCATGGAGAACAACCAGCTTGCCTCAATTACTTCAAGACCCTTATTCATCATGGAAGCTGAATCGATGGTAATTTTTCTTCCCATTTGCCAGTTTGGATGTTTCAATGCGTCAACAGGTTTCACATCTTCTAGCTTTTCTTTTGACAAATGAAAAAAAGGGCCGCCAGACGCTGTTAGAATAATCCGCCTAATATCTTTACGGCTATGGCCATCAATGCATTGAAATATTGCACTGTGCTCACTGTCTACTGGCAATATTCTCACGCCCTTATCATATGCCTTATCAACAATAATCTTTCCTGCCATAACCATAACTTCCTTGTTGGCAAGGGCAATGTCTTTTCCGGCTTCAATGGCCTCTAATGTAGGAAGGAGACCTGCCGAACCCACCATTGCTGATATTACCGTGTCGGCTTCCCGTATAGATGCAACCTCATGATATCCGTCTTCCCCGAATAGAATTTCAGCACCAACTGAAGCATTTACGATTTTCTTCAACTTCCTAGCATGTTCCTCATCAATGACAGAGACAACCTTTGGCTTGAACGTTTCTATCTGTTGTCTTAACAATTCAACATTTTTACATGCTGAAAGGGCGACAATTTTAAATCGTTCGGGGTTATTACGTATAACATCTACCGCATTAACTCCGATTGAACCCGTTGACCCAAGTATTGATATATTTTTCATGTCCTCACATATTACACATTGTTAGAGTCTATTATATCAGATATTATACGCTTCTAAAGAGTCATCACGAACACTTTATAATAATACACAAATGGCGTAATAAAAATAAGACAATCCAGCCGGTCCAGTAATCCTCCATGGCCAATAATTAAAGAACCGGAATCCTTCACCCCGGATGTCCTCTTGATGGTGGATTCATAAAGATCGCCCAACTGCCCGAGAATACCTCCCAAAAGTCCGAGTGTCACAGCGTGAAAAATAGAAATAGTTTGATAAAAGACACCTCGGAACAACACGCACCCGAGAACACTGCCTACCAGCAATCCGATTGTTCCTTCCACAGTTTTCCCCGGACTTATCAAAGGCATCAGTTTTTTCTTCCCAACAGTTTTTCCTACATAATACGCTGTTATATCACCTGAAAACGCTAAAACTAAGATTAAGAATATCCATATGATCCCATCCTGAGAGATACGCAACAGGATGAAATGCGACAACATGAAAGGGATATACATTAGGCCTAAAACAAGTTTGCTGACGGGGACTATATCAAAAGAATAGTTATCTATCTTCAGAAGAAAAAGAATGAATACGCTTAAAACAGAAAATGCAACGACAGCCAGTACAATACGGAAATCACCTGAATATGCAGCAAGGGGTAGCAATACGGCAATTATTAGTCCTTCCCGTTTTTCCCAAGTGAATCCCCCATTAAAAGCCATCCTATTGTACTCAATAACAGCTCCGAGTATGACGACTGTTATAAATGCAGTAAACACAACCACAGAACCATAAAATATAATGGCAAAGAGAATAGGTACCGCAATTATCCCGGATATCCATCTCTTTAAATGGGAGCTCATCCTATATCCGATCCATTCCCCTGTAACTGGTCACTCGTTAACCCGAATCTCCTCTCTCTCCTTTGAAAGTCCGCAATAGCATCTATCAGATGCTTTCGACGAAAATCAGGCCACAGGACATCCGTAAAATAAAATTCTGTATAGGCGGTCTGCCATAATAGAAAATTACTCAATCGGTATTCACCACTCGTTCTTATCAGTAGATCCGGATCGGGTATATCCGCAGTATATAGATATTTTGAAAACAGCTCTTTCGTCATATCCTGGCG
>DASPQI010000414.1:0-7073 GCA_035625045.1 Syntrophales bacterium
TTTTTAAGACGAATATCAAATCCCCCCTTCCCCCCTTTGTAAAAGGGGGGATATATGGAATCTGTTTTCGTACTATACGGATTGTCGGAATTGTCGAACAGTGAAGAGGTGAGTATGGTTGAAAAGGTGATTATCATGGGCGCCGCGGGACGGGATTTCCACAATTTCAACATCTACTTCCGGGACAATCCGCGCTACAAAGTCATCGCTTTCACTGCCGCGCAAATCCCGTCCATCGAGGGACGCCTCTATCCGCCGGAACTTGCGGGGGAGTTCTATCCGGAGGGCATTCCCATCTATCCAGAAAATCAGCTTGCCGTGCTTATCCGCCAGGACCAGGTGGACCTAGTAGCTTTTTCCTACAGCGACGTACCGCATGTGGAGGTTATGCATAAAGCCTCCATCGCAATGGCAGAAGGTGCCGACTTCATTCTTATCGGGGCCACCTACACCATGCTCAAGTCGAAAAAACCCGTGGTAGCAGTCTGCGCCGTGCGCACGGGCGCGGGAAAATCGCAGACGACCCGCAAGATATGTGAGATCATCCGCCGTCTCCATAAAAATGTCGTCGTTGTCCGCCATCCCATGCCTTATGGAGACCTGAAGGCACAGGTTGTACAGCGCTACTCGTCTTACGAAGATTTTGAACGCCACCACTGTACTCTCGAAGAAAGAGAAGAATATGAGCCTTTAGTGGAACAGGGCATCGTAGTTTACGCAGGTATTGACTATGGTCTGATCCTGGAAGCGGCGGAGGCGGAGGCCGATGTGATTGTATGGGACGGTGGGAACAATGACACACCGTTCTACTGTCCAGATGTGCATATCGTGCTATTCGATCCGCACCGGGCAGGGCATGAACTTGCCTACTATCCGGGTGAAACGAACATGCTCATGGCAGATATTGCCGTCATCAATAAGGTTGATACTGCATCACCGGAAAACGTGGAACAGGTCAGGAATAACATAGAACGGCATGCGCCCAAGGCCAAAATTGTACTAGCGGAATCCCCCGTCATTGTAAACCGGCCGGAGCTTATCCAGGGGATGAGGGTGCTGGTAGTGGAAGACGGCCCCACCCTGACGCACGGAGAGATGCCTTACGGTGCTGGTTTTATCGCAGCCGGAAAATATGGCGCGGCGAAAATTGTTGATCCCCGTTCCTCAGCAGTAGGAACGATTAAAGAGGCCTATCACACGTATCCTCATATCGGCCCGGTGCTCCCGGCTATGGGTTATAGCACAGATCAGGTTCATGACCTGGAACGCACCATCATTGCCGCGGATTGCGATCTTGTCATCTTCGCCACTCCTATCCAGTTGACGCGGATCCTTACTATCGACAAACCTGCTCTGCGCGTGCGCTATGAATACCGGGATCATGGTCAGCCGCTTTTGGAGGAATGCCTTTTAGAACGGCTGCGGGCTTTGATCGGCTTTGGTAAAAGTTAAATGCAACAGCTTCAGCGCAAGTCTCATAAGTCGTCATTACAACAGAGAGTCGAAGCCGGGTGAGAATAACCATGAAAAATAAACCAAAGAAGCAGGTTCTCCTTGTAGCGCTGGGCGGTAATGCGCTTATCCGGAAGGGACAGGCAGGCACCGCTGTCGAACAGTTCCGTAACCTGAAAGTTCCCATCCGGCAGATTGCCCGGCTTTCGATGAACTACAGTATAATCATCACGCATGGAAACGGTCCTCAGGTGGGGAATCTGCTCCTCCAGCAGGAATGCTGTGATGCAGTACCCGCGCTGCCTCTGGAGATTCTGGTAGCCCAGACCCAGGGAGAGATTGGTTATATGATCGAGTCAACCCTCGACAGCGAGCTTATGGAGCTTGGTATCGACGCCGGAAAGCATTTGGTAAGTCTTATCAGTTACGTCGTTGTGGATGAGAAAGATCCGGCTTTCCAGAATCCCTCGAAACCCATTGGCCCTGTGTACACAGCCGAGAGGGCGGCATCCCTCCCCTTCACCGCACGGAGCACCCCTAAAGGATACCGCCGCGTCGTTGCTTCTCCCAAACCTGTAACTATCGTGGAAAAGAGCGAAATCAAAAAACTCATCCAGATGGACTTCATCGTCATATGCTGCGGCGGGGGAGGCATCCCGGTAATCCGCGAAGGTAGGTCATTCTGCGGTGTGGATGCCGTGATCGACAAGGATCTGGCCAGCGCTGTCCTTGCCCGGGAAGTAGGGGTGGACATCTTCCTCATTGCCACCGATGTTAAAGGCGCCGCCCTTCATTACGGTAAACCTGAGCAGAGATTTCTGCGGAGCCTGACATTGGAGGAAGGAGCGCGGTATATTGTGGAAGGTCATTTCCCAGCGGGTTCTATGGGACCCAAGATCGAAGCCGCCATGCAATTCATGCAGAACGGCGGAAAAAGAGTGGTGATCACTTCTATCGAAAACATTGAAGAGGCAGTTGCCGGGCGTGCCGGCACGGAAATTATCAGGTGACCAACCTGCAGGATTCGAAACACATATGTAATATCTGAACTTAAAATTCTTCAACTATTCAACCATGCATGAGGGCTGCCATGGTTCATGACAAACCTGAAAAAGCCGCCAAATTAAATAGCTTCCGGCATAAGGCCATAGCCGTGGTCCTGCTTGTTTTTGCTTGTGCGCTCGCAATTGCTTTCCAGAAAATGGCGGAAGGGCACAAGATCATGCCCGTGGACGCATACATGCTTGCGCCTTTTATCCTACTTTTGCTTGCGATAGCTATTGTACCCTTTATAAGTAGCTCATGGTGGGGAAGAAATTACCCTCTGTTCTCTTTTGGACTTGCAGTCGTGGTTGTGGTTTATTATTTCTTTGTCCTAAGAAATGGACCCAGAATGTATGTGACTGCGCTGGACTACTTCAGTTTTATGGCAGTAACAGGCTCGCTTTTTGTAGTATCTGGCGGGATTCTAATCAGAATACCAGAAGGAGCAACACCCCTTTCCAATACCTTGATGCTGCTCATAGGATCAACCATCACAGCCGTTTTCAGCAACACTGGTGCATCCATGATTCTCATAAGACCTTACCTCCGGATGAACAAGAGGCGGCTCTCTGCCTATCACATCGTCTTCTTCATCTTCACCGTATCAAACATCGGAGGGCTTCTCACACCCATAGGCCCTCCTCTCTTTCTCGGTTATTTGAAAGGCATACCTTTCTTTTGGGTTACAATCCATTTGTGGCCTGTCTGGGCATTGGAAACAACACTCGTTCTCGTCGTGTTCTATCTGATGGATAAGCACTTTTACAATAAGATCAAGCAAGCACAGGAATCCGTTGCGGAACGTGCAAAAGAACGTTTTTCAGTGAAGGGGTGGCACCACAGTATCTTTATAGTCATGATTGTGGTGGCAGTGTTTCTGGAAACCCCAATCCGCGAAATTGTGATGATCGCTGCCGGTTTCCTTAGTTACCTCGTCATGAGGGAAGAGATCCAAAAAGAGAACGAGTTCAATTTTATGCCGGTGAAAGAAGTGGGTATTCTATTTTTTGGTATATTTGCTACGATGGTGCCAGTCCTCGACTGGCTGGAGGTGAATGCAGGCAAGATCGGACTTACCGAGCCGGGTCAGTTCTACTGGGCATCAGGCGTATTGTCCAGTTTTCTCGATAATGCCCCTACATACCTGAATTTTCTCAGCGCTGCCTGCGGCCTTCACGGCCTTAGTGTGGACAATATAACCCATGTAAAGGCCATGCTCGGATTTCTACCTGCAGATGAAGTGGTAAAGTTCATCTCTGCCGATGCGCCGCGTGTACTTAACAATGTCTCCTGGAAATATATAGCAGCTATTGCCGCGGGATCGGCCACATTTGGGGCATGTACATATATTGGAAACGGCCCCAACTTCATGGTTAAATCGATCGCAGAGCAGGCCAACATAAAGATGCCAAGCTTCTTTGGCTATATGATCAAATATTCAATCCCCATATTGGTTCCCATTTTCGCACTGGTTTGGTTCCTGTTCTACAGGTGATAATCGCTTGTTTCCCACGTCCTGAAACGCAGTTTTTTTCTTGCTCTTTATGGGCATCAATGATCGAATTTTTTACATAACAATAAAGAGAACTGCAGAACTTCCTGATATCCACAAACCCTCAATCTAGGCCATAATGCTCTATTTCATACTGGAATTAATTATGATATGTTGATAGCAGAGAAATATTGCGTGTGCTGAAGACATACAGGGATAGCGGATAGTTATTACCGGGTGACATGGAGGACATTATGCACAAAGAAAAAAAGTGTTCAGGATTGAACAGGAGAGATTTCTTAAAAGTTAGTTTGGCAGGGACGACATCGGCTTTAGCAGGGTGGGAGAGCTTAGCCAATGCTATGGAATATGCATCGGCTGAACCCTACATCTTTCCTTCGCCTGTATATAGAACCCTTGGCAGAACTGGTTTGAAGATTACGGTTGTAAGCTTCGGAGCGATGCTCACACCGGAAGCGGAGGTCTTGAAGGTCGCCTTTGATCACGGTGTGAACTATGTGGATACGGCGCGACGTTACATGGGCGGCAAAAATGAGGAAATAGTCGCCAAGGCATTGAAAGGCAGACGCGACAAGATATATGTAGCGACGAAAACGAGGTCTGACTCGTATACAAAAGAGGCCATTTTCAAGGACGTTGAAGAGAGCCTCATGGCTCTTGAAACCGATTATATCGATGTCATCCAACTCCATGTTCTTCGCCGTGAAACGAAAGATCGCATATTCAGTTCGGAGACGAGAGAAGCACTCATAAAGCTGAAAGAGCAGGGTAAGGTTCGATTCTTCGGAGTTACAGCACATATGGGTCAGGCAGAGGTCCTCAATGCACTCGTTAATGATCGCGACAGGTTCTTCGACACAGCTCTTGTAGGCTATAATTTCCAAAGCAGAGCAGATGTAAAGGAGGCTATAGCAAGGGCGGCTCGTGCTAACATCGGCATCATTGCTATGAAGACCCTTGCAGGGGGTTACCAAACCCGTGCGCTGGGTCCCATCAGCCCTTACCAGGCAGCCTTAAAGTGGGTTATTCAAAATACACATGTGACTGCTGCCATTCCCTGCATGAGAGACATGGCAGAGCTCCGTGAAGACATTGCGGTGATGGGAATGAAATTTGGGCATATAGACAACCTTATCCTGAAGCGTTATGGTGCAGGCGTGAAACATTACTATTGCCATCTTTGCGGGGAATGTGAAACTACCTGCCCGAAAGGTGTAGAGATCAGTACGATCAACCGCTGTCTAATGTACGAAGAGGGATATAACGAATCCAGACTCGCTCGGTCCACATACTATGGTATTCCCACGTCTACATCTGCATCCGCATGTCTTGACTGTCCAGATTGTGTGGCAAAGTGCGTGAACGGACTTGATATTGCAAAAAAAATGGATAGGGCGAGGAGATTACTGGCTTAAGATAACAAAAAATTATCATTCATCTCGTTCTTCCTGCTATACGTAAATTGTAATCCTTCACACAGTCTTACAAAAGGTTTTCATAAAAGATTCTTCCGTCCATTATATGCAATAATCTGGATACGATTTGTTATGGATCTCTATGAGGCTCTTTTCCTGAGCCCCCGTTCCACGGTGACGATGAAATCCTGGACGTTGGTCAGGATGGAATGGGCGGTGAGGGAACCCCGGTCAGCGAGTTTGTTCATGGCAAATTCGGACATGTCTACACTATAGAAATATACAGGCCGCACCCGGTCTTCCCCCATCACTATATATGAAGGCACCATGTTTCCCGTAGCAATGGCATGGAGCTGTGTTGCCATGGCGATAACGGTGGTTGCGCGGCGCGCGAGGGCACGCATGTTATCCTGCGCCGTGTAAGCGTCACCGATCACTTCCGGCAGGGGGCCGTCATCGCGAATGGAACCTGCCAACACATAGGGGATACCGTTTGTGATAATTGAGTGCATAATTCCATCCTCTACAAACCCCCGTTTTATAGCCGCTTCAATGGACCCCAGCGCCTTGATTCTGTTAATTGCATCCAGGTGCTTATAATGACCGAGTGCCGTAATTCTTTTCGAGTAGATTTCCTGTCCTAATGCCGTGCCGAAGAGTGCGCCCTCCACATCATGCACTGCCAGGGCGTTTCCGGCGAGCATCCCATGGACATAGCCGCGGTCGACAAGCCCTGCAAAAGCATCCCGTGCATCCCGGTCAAATACTGTCGCCGGACCGAGGACCCAGAGAATAAAGCCGTTTTGCCGCTCATATGTAAGGAGATCGTAAAGCTCGTCATAGTCAATGGAAAAGGATGTCTCCCGCGTGATCCGCGTCCGAAACGCGAATTTTTCCGTGAAATGCTCCGGAAACTCGAAGGCCCCGGTATGCACGAAAATACCGTCTTCCCCGTTCTCCCGCCTGCCTATCGCTACCATGTCGCCTACCTTGAGATGCCGGGATTCTTTGACTGTGAGGCATCCGTCTTTTTCCAAGACCACGACGCAATCCATTCGGGACTCTCGCAAAAGCTGCCATTTACCTTTGTGTAGCTGGAAGTACTCGGGGTATATGGATGTAGCGTGATAATTTTCCGGGGCTACTCCTCGTTTCCTTATCCTTTCAAAGACAACACAAGGTGCGTGGGCAAGCCGGGACTGACGAAAATCCGGCGGATTGTAAGGGGGAAGAACAAAAGGCATATTCGTGTGGCCATCCTTTCGATTTATCTTAGACTAAAGTGTCGTCCTTTTTCTATTTGCCTCACGGAGGATTTCCTCGAATATGGAAAGACACACATCGACTTCTTCCGCAGTTACGGTGAGGGCGGGACAGAATCGGAGCGTGTTTTCGCCGCATCCCAGGAGCAACAGGCCTTTTTGAAACGCCATCTGAATAATGCTGTTGCGCAAGTCACCAGCCCGCTCTTTGGTTTCACGATTCTTCACGAGTTCAACGCCCACCATCAATCCCTTGCCCCGGACGTCGCCTATACACTCGAAAGAATTCTGCAACCTTTTGAGTCCTACCATCAGGCATTCGCCCTGGAGAGTCGCGTTTGCCATGAGTTCTTCTTCCAGAAGTTCAATCGTCGCGAGAGCGGCTTG
>DASPQI010000415.1:0-4562 GCA_035625045.1 Syntrophales bacterium
TTCATGATCGTAGCTTGATAAAATCCTTTTATCGGATGCTTTCAACTTTCTATGGCATCTTGCGCACTCGGATGCGCACATGAGCTTTTCTTTCCAATCCGGCATTTTTCATCTCCTTTCAATATCTGTGTGTGGTGACAATTTAAAATCGATTATTTTGTTTATTTGAACCGTAACTTTTCTCTGAATTTAGGGGACCCGATTTTGTCCCTTTAAATCAGGTGAATAACCGTCTAAATATGCCGTGTCCTCCTCTTTTTTCGCCTCCCCGATTACTAATCTCTTCACAAACTAAGCCTCATTGGTGTATAATATGAGGTATGAAATGCAAGAAAATATTTGATGCGCGAAAATTGCCAAGAAAGGCGAAAGAGCAGATTCGTATTGCGGCGGTCAAACGTGTTGATGCCGGAGAGAGTCCTGAAGTTGTTGCGGCAGGGATGTGTATTAACCGTCGGCAAATCTATCGCTGGATAGAGACATTTCATTATGGAGGAGAAGATGCGCTTAAGGCTAAACCAATCAAGGGCGCTCCGCCAAAGCTTAATGCAAAACAGATGGCAAAACTTGCCGGAATTATTCGGGAGAGAAATCCTTTGCAGTTGAAATTCGAATATGCCTTGTGGACGTTGGCAATAATTCGTGAGTTGATCCGCCGAGAATTTGCCGTTAACCTGAGCGAAGTATCCGTGAGTCGCCTTGTGCGGCGTTTGGGTTTTACTCCACAACGCCCTCTCTATCGAGCATGGCAACAAGACCCTAAACTGGTTGATGAGTGGAGAACACAGGAGTATCCGAAGATAGTAGCGCGGGCCAAGCGTGAGAAGGCGCTGATATTTTTTGCCGATGAATCGGGAATTCGCTCGGATTATCATGCGGGCACTACATGGGCTGCCGTTGGTCAAACCCCTGTAATTAAGGCCACAGGAGCTCGCTTCTCCTTTAATATGCTTTCTGCTGTTAACGCGCTCGGTCATTTTCGTTTTATGACAGTTGAAGGACGTGTTAATGCAAGGGTCTTCAGAGACTTTCTGGCACGGTTGATCACCGGCATGGATCAGAAGATTATCTTGATTGTAGATGGACATCCTACACACAAAGCGAAAATGGTCAAGGAGTTTGTAAAGAAAAACAACAAAAGAATAGAACTGTTTTTTCTTCCCGCATACGCTCCTGATCTGAACCCTGATGAACTGGCTTGGGCGCATGTGAAAGCAAAAATCGCAAAGGTAACTGCCCAGACGAAGGCTGAACTTAAAAAGACGGTCAGGAGAGTAATGAGAACTTTGCAGAAAACGCCTGACATTGTAAAAAGTTTCTTTCATGCACCATCCTGTGCTTATGCAATATTATGAGGCTTTGTTATGTTAGACCTTAGTATGTCGCTAATCCGAAATACGCCCAGAATAAAACCTTGCAGATTTCTTCGGCGCTCTTGGATGGTATTTGACGGCAAATATTTCCGATAGACCGGCTCAAAGACCAGAAAACCATATTGGCCGGCTTTTTCCTGAACAAGCACTATCCGTCTGGTGGCGACCTTTTTACCAGTATCACGCGATCTATCTAAAGCTTCTTTCCGCGCAGGATTGGAGGCCAGATCATATCCTAGGGCAATCTCATTTGTCTTATACGGCTCGACAAAATAGACCGGGAAATACTCGCTTCGCCTGGGTGATTTTACCATTACTCCCTGGGCTCTCCGATCACTGATTTGAAAATTGTGGAAACCGTCCCGTTTCGCTGTTTCCTCATACATATTCCTTTGCGAGTCAGCTATCCGCGGTATCCACTCCAGGGCCTGAATGCTTGAATGATTCAATAACAGGGGTTTGACGAGATTCTGGAAGTCTGAACGTCGAACTTTCCCCGTTGCGGCATAATGGGCCTTAATAGATTCGAGCACCTGCAGATTCGATTCGATTTCTCTTTCAAGTGCTGAGTAGCGCTCTTCGGCAGTTCGCTCAAAATACTCCTGCATCCTTTGGTAATCTAGCCTTTGAATGATGGCGAACGAAATTAAGGACGTGGCAATACCAATACTGATTACTGCGATAAGCAAGACGTGCCACTTTTTCTTTTTTAAGACTTCAATCATCTTGTTTTATTATCACTCTGAAAAAAAAGCAGTAAAATAAAACTCTGTTGATCATTAAATCAACAGAACAAAACTCATCCTGACCTCTCACAATATTATCCCTCAATTATATCCCAATCCTAACTTAAAAAATGGATCAACTTTCGGGGGCAGGTCAGTTTTTCAAACTGTATTTCGTTCAGTCAGAATCTATTGTTCGCGCAACTGACTGCCCTGCTTGCTCTTTTTCACCATAATGAGAAGCAATCTTTTAAAATTTTTTATCGGTAACTTTAAACATAAATTTGAGTAAATAAAATACTAATTTATATAAGAGAAAATACTGGGATAAAACTAGTATCCTCAAAGTTATTAAGTTCTATATATCGAAAAAATGCTTATTTGAGGGAGAAAGGTTGATATTCGGAAATGAAGCTAAATTTACTGATCACAAGTGATGTAGCCATTTTTTCTCTGCGAAAAAATAGACACCTGATGACTATTATGTTTATCCTGGCAATCAATAAAATGGGCGCATGATTAAAACTAAGCATCAGTATTGTCATCGAGACGCCCAGTCGATGTGCTTTTGTAGCACATTTATTACGAACTACGCAGGCAAGATTAAGAAAAATATCAAGTCGCCTTGTTATTGTCTGCACCTTGCATTACACCTGATGCATACATAATAAGAGGTGAATATTCCCCAAAAAAGACTCAGAGCAATTGCTTGATCTATTCTATAATATTAATCTGTCTGCGTTATGAGGCAGCGTGAAATAGAATGTCGCTCCCTCATTTACTTTTCCTTCCGCCCAAACACGACCTCCTTGCCTGTGGACGATGCGCTGGACGGTAGCAAGACCCACACCTGTGCCTTCGAAATCAGGATTGTTGTGCAAACGTTGAAAGACACCGAAAAGCTTATCGTAGTATTTCATATCAAAGCCGATACCATTATCCTTGACATAAAACACATCCTCGTTGCCGTCATTGTAACCTCCTACTTCAATAATCGCTTCATCTCGTAATTTCGTGAATTTGACGGCATTAGAAAGAAGGTTATGATACACTCGCTTTATTAACGCCGCATCTCCGTAACCAAAAGGTGTGTTATTGACTATGAGATTCATCTTCCTATCGGGATTGATGTCATTCAGCCTCTTCCATTCTTCTCCGATCAGGTCAACCATATTCAGCTGCGATTTAGACATATCTTTTCTACTCAGCCGGGAGAAGGCAAGGAGATCATCGATCAACTTGCCCATCATCTGTGAATTCGATCTGATATCATTAAATTGTCTTAAAGTATCTTCATCAAATTTATCTCCCTGTTTCTTGAGGATTATGCGTGCATAACCGTCAATAGCGCGCAGAGGAGCGCGCAGGTCGTGGGAAACGGTATAACTGAAGCTTTCCAGCTCCTTGTTGGCGGCTTCGAGCTGCGCTGTGCGCTCTTTAAGGACATCCTCCGCTCGCTTGCGCTCGGTTATATCCACCTGATGCCATAAGCGACCATATGACTTCCCATCCGCGTATATGGGTATGAAATCACGGAGGCATGTCCGTCCGTCGTGCATGGTAATTTCCTCGCCTATGACGGCTTCTCCCCGGCGGAGGATTTCCCTGATGCGTGTGATTTCCTCGCCAGGATGGAGATAAGCATTCCTCACTTTGTCAATCATTTCGTTCGTCGTAGTGCCCACGAGATCTGCAGGCGTTTCTTGCAACTCGAAATAGTCGCAGAACGCTTGATTGGCTAAGATAACCCGACCCTCATCTCCCACAAGCAACAAACTGCTATGCATGTTCGCAACAAATGTCCGCAAACGTTGCAGGGCGGTTTGAAGTGCCTCCTCAGCGGCATTTCTATCCGTTTCTCTTTGAACCAAAGCCTCTGCCATACCATCAAAGGTGCGCGCCAACTCTCCAAGCTCACCGCCTTTTACATCATACGACACATTCACGATACTCGTACCAGCAGCAAGTTTTCCCGACGCCGTCTTTAAAGCCATAATCGGGTTTACAATCATGCGATTACCGATCAACCAAGCCAGGAAGAGTCCGACAAGAAATAACAACATAAATGCCGTCAAGCTTTTAAATATCACAGCATATGCATGCGAAGTGGCTGAGGCCAGCGGTATGCTGGACCGGATGTAAAGATAAGGTTTCGACTCTTTTGGCAGGCTGATTTTTTTGTATGCCAGAAGGCGGGGCTTCCCATCGTTCCCTATAGCTTCAAATGTTCCTTCATCGGAACCATCCCTCATCTTACTGAAGAGGTCTTCCTGGATGTCACGATTTCTTATAAGTGTTTTTGAAAGATCATCTTTGATGTTCCTGTAGAGAATTATTCCCCTTTGATCTAGTAGGCTGAATGATGACCCGGGTGCGAGGTTAAACTTGTCGAAAATGTTCTGGAGATAATCTAAATCGAGGGCTACCACTATTACAGCTATCAATTTATTCGCAGAATTCTTTA
>DASPQI010000416.1:0-3311 GCA_035625045.1 Syntrophales bacterium
GGTCCTAACAGGGGGGAGAGGGGATAAAAGTTAGCACCGGCGTCTCGCCTGTGCCGTAGGGGCGACCCGCAAAGCCGCCCTTTCAGATGTGGGGCACCGGCGTCTCGCCTGGACAAAAAATAAGCTGGGCCAACCCACCAATAGTCCCAATCTCAACGCCATTGGTCTCGATAGTCCGGAATATTTTCTCCGGACTGCAAAATTTTGGTCAATTGTGTTTCCTGTGCTGGCAATTGCCCGGGCCTGGGTTAAATTATTCTTATACCAAGCCTTCCCTGGGCGAACACAAGGTTCGCCCCTACGGAAAAAATATTCATTCGATATTGAATTGGTATTAGAACCATAAAGGAAATCCTTTCGCCAAAATTTTTTGGTCGGGTCGCCGGGGCCGGCAAAGATGCGTTCGGGAAAAAATATGGCGATTATCGGCTTGACAATGTGTAATGTTCTAATATAATCAGATTAAAACCGATAAAAAGCATATTTTTTTCCGTCTTCTCCCTAAAATTTATCTAGGGGGTGGGCCGTGAAAGAAGGGAAAGAATTAAGGGAAAACCTATCACACCCGAACTCTCTTGACAAACGGGAATCGAAGTGGGAAGGTGAATCATATTGCATTTCGCGGCCAGTTTTTTTTGATGGGGGAGGAGATATGAGGGAAGAGAATGGCATAGTTCTTTTTGATCTCGGACAAATCAACCAATTATTTATGTTGTCCGAAGGGTCGTTGGTCCCATATCTTCCTGTAATAGCTCAATCAATGTATCTCTTAAAATCGTTTATCAATGATGAAAATAATAGAAAAGATTATCCATCTGCAACTGCGGAAGCAAAAACCCTTCATGATGTGTTGGAAATATTAATTAAAAACAAACCTATCCCAATGCTATCGACAAGAGATAAGGAAACATTAAAACAATTATTAACGAGATTTCCCACTTTATTAGCCTCAGAACGAGGAAAAATGGTGGTTATTCTTCTAGAAAAGAAAAGAGGAATTGATGTTGATACATTATGGAAATATCCATTGCAATTATTTCCAAAGGATTTTGATCTTCATATGTCTGTCTTTGTAACAGAAAATATAAGTGCTGCTGCAAAATGTCTTGTATTAGATTGTTATACTGCCGTAGGCTTTCATGCCATGCGTGCAGTTGAATGCGTTTCAAGAAAATATTATGAAGTGATTATCGGCAAATCTCCAATAATCATTCATGGTTCGGGGAAAGAACAAGATATGGGATTGGGACAAATAGCCAATGAATTGGTAGATAAATATAAAAAACTAGAAAGCCATAAGCCGCGAAAGAAGCCGAGTGGTGAGCTTGGAGTTATAGCTGTTACTATCCAGGCTTTATGCAAGAATTATCGCGACCCGCTTTCTCATCCAGATATTCTCACTTTAGAGGAAGATCAGGCCATAGCGGTTTTTACTCAAGCGATACACCTTATAACAACTATCATTCAGGATGCCAAAACAGGGGGCGAACATATCGTTAATCCTTTAAGTCCGCTGACCTTTTAATGGCATTATCCTTTTAAAAGGATAGGATCGCTTAAAAGACGCTGAAAGTAACAACTTCACCAAAAGAGATAATTAAATGCAGATGAAAATTAAGAAAAAGAACCTAAAACTTCCTTTGCCCATAATGGTTAAGTTGGACCCGGATGTTGAAGCAGTTTTGAGTTTTATGTTGGAAAACTTTAGAGCGGATAAACTTGTGGATATTGCAAACGCTGTAAAAGAAATAGCCATTCCTTTATGGGGACGTCATAAAACTAAAACTGATTCTAATGACAAACCATTTATTCCGATCTATTTATGTCGTAATAATCCGTCCAAAGCTAATGATATCACATGACCGTATCTGGAATTTCTTCTATAGAAACCACCAACCTCCAAGAGATTGGGGTAGCAATGTCATGTTCATCACACCAAGGTAAGTTTTTGCCTGCGTGACAGAGTATTTCACGATGACAAATACATCGGTAAATTCCTGAACAAGGGGCTTCTCGACCGGGGCCATATGGATTAGTAAATAGAACGGAACGCCGTTCAGTGAGGAAGAAAGAACCACACGAACCTTTTTGAATGTAGGCCATGGCTTCTTATCTCCTTTATATGTGGGGATTCGGGCAAAATCACCTTAGCATAAAGGTTGATGAGAAGCCATGGAATATTTAGCAGGGTAAAAACTTCTTGACCTTAAAAACGCGGTTATCGTTTTTAATGGCATTCACTAAGTACCTTGTCCATCATGTCAAAATTGTCCCGATTATTGAGTCTGAAAGCGAACTCGTTAAGATAGAGGGGCAGATACTTGGCCGAAACCTTATGAAAGACGCCGGTAATCGCCCGCTTGAACAGAGACCAGACATTTTCGATTCCGTTAACGTGGATATTTCCGTTTTTCACATAGGTTTCCTTATGGTTTACGGAGTTATGCACAAACTCAGAGGCGTCAAGCCAGAGGTAAGAGATAAATTCATCAGTATGGATTTCGGCCCCAGGTTGAGCATGATTACGGATGAAGTTCGCCAACGTGCTGGCCTTGACGTTCTTAATCGCTTGCATACGGACATTACCTGATGTGCGCTCTTTTATCGCCACTACGGGAACTTTATTGGCGGCTCCGCGCCCGCGTGGACCTTTTGATTTGCCACCTATATAAGTCTCGTCAACTTCGCAGATACCAGCGAATTTCAGGCAAAAGTCCTGATCTTCCTGCATTGCCAGACGGATACGATGAGCCATATACCAGGCGGTTTCGTAAGTTACCGAAAGATGACGCTGAAGATGTTTAGCCGATTGACCTTTTTTGGCAGAGCATATCAGGTAGATCGCCAGAAACCACTTGGTCAAAGGCAAGTGGGAATCGTGAAACACGGTCCCGGCAGTCACAGAATAGTTGTATTTGCAGTCCACGCATTGATAAAGATGGCGAACCTTGCCGGTTTTGCCTTGGGTATCGTATTTGAATACCCGTTTACTCTGACATTTAGGGCAGACAAGACCATTAGGCCAGCGAATGCGCTCAAAATGCTCAATGCACTTTTCCTCAGTGTCAAACCGCTTGAGAATTTCAATCAGAGAAGGGGGCTTGTTCATGGTTGATCTCCTTAAAAACAACATAGCACAACGAAAATACATTGTCAAGCCGATAATCGCCAAAAATATTTTGCGGTACAAATCCAGGCTTAGCGGCTAAAGGGCGGTTATCGCTATGACTTTAGGGTCATTTCCCTTATAATTAAGCGTCCCCCATGCGGCACAAGGCGGCACAAAGCCAGACGGAGGCAGAGCCTGAGGG
>DASPQI010000417.1:0-3068 GCA_035625045.1 Syntrophales bacterium
GGAAATGCCGGTTCTGTCCTGCAAAGGAATCGATCTGCCGGTGAAGTAAAATCCCTTGTTCAATACCTGGCGGGAAACGGCCATCCGGCCTTCCTTTGACAAAATCACCCATGAGATTTCCGACAAGGAGTCCCGGATCACCGTTGGAGAGAAACAGATGGGTCAGAAAGTTCACAAACCGATCTCCTATCCTTTTTCCCTGCAGAACCGCGATGGAGAAAAAGAGTATTATTTAGTTGTTTTTGTCTTGATGGATTTCCGATAAAGAAGCTTTATCGATATCAATAATTTTGGATCCCCCGACGTATTCCTTGGTCTCATATCTTGTGATATGCATGATTTTGTGCGTTATTTTTGCTAATTGATCGGTCGATTTCTTAATCTTTTGGACTTCCATAAATGCCGGACTACCTTCTGGTAGATTTTCCAATAAAAAATAGGAATATCCAACAAGGGTCTGCAAAGGTTGATTTAACTCATGACAGGCAGCTCCCGCCATCTCAATGACACCTTCAAGCCGTTCTCTTTGTAATCGCTCCTCTTCCAACTGTCTCCGCTTTTTCATCGAGATATTCTCTTGAACCATTAAGAGAATAATCGCAATCAAAAGCCCTGATGCGAACATGAACGTAATGGTAGAAAATTCCGATATAAGCCTGTTGAGCTGCTTCCTTCTACCTGTGATATCATAATAAATTTCAAAAGCCCCCAAGAACCTCCCTTCGTCCATTATCGGCACATAAGTTTCCAGCACATCGCTGGTCACTATCTGACCTTCAAGGGATTCCTTGTCTTTTGGCACAACCTCCGCGTAGACTTTCCCTTTCGCAACGATATCGCGGAAATATCTTCTTTGATTTATCTGCCCTATGTCGTTTGGGTTACCAGAAAAAATAATTTCGCCTGACGCTGAGAAGATCTTTAAATTCATCAATTCAAAATCCTCTTTTATTTTCCCAACTTCTTTTAATAGGTGAACGTTTACAGAATCCTTCCCTATTACGTTTTTTTCCGAAAGGAGCAAATAGGAAGCTAAGTGCTTGGTAATGCGTACTGCATCATCTTTCGTTGCATTGACTAATAATTTGGTGAATGAAGGGATGGTAAGAAAGATGTTATACGATATTAAGGCTATAATGATAACAATGGCTAGAATCAAGATATTTCTTAAAAGTCGATTTCTTAGAAAACTATCTTGAGCCATTTTTGTGTGCCTCTTACCATCCACAGGATCCCTATATTTATTTAGCTTCATCGGCTTCCCTTCCATTCGGATAAAGCGTACCTACAAACTTTGCATATTGTCAAGATATCCTAATATTTCCCCACCGGGCTTAGCGGGGGCCGTTCCTTGACAATGGGAGAAAAGGGGTTACGTTTTTATCGAGATTACCTCAGGAATGTTAGCCTGTGAAAAAGGAGGGTTATACCATGGCGAAGAAACATACGAAAATGTTTCCGGTTGTTCACTTCGAGATGCCGGCGGAAGATAGAAAACGCATGGCGGAATTCTATACAAGAGTGTTTGGTTGGAAGACCGAAATGTTAGGCCCAGAAATGGGCGACTATGTTCTCGCCAGGACGACGGAGTCTGGTAAAGACGGTCGTCCGAAGAATCCGGGCGCCATCAATGGAGGCTTCTTCTCGAAGTCGGATGATAAACCCGCGCAATATCCTTCCGTGGTGATTGCCGTCGAAGATATTAAGGAGCACATGAAGGAAGTGGAAAAAGCAGGCGGCAAAGTGCTTGGAGAGCCGATGGAGATACCCGGTGTGGGGCAATATGTCTCGTTCATGGATACCGAGGGGAACCGCGTCAGCATGCTGCAACCATCGAGTGAATATAGAGCTCAAAGCTGAAAGCGCAACGCTGACCGTTCAATGCTGAAAGCTCAAAGGAAGAGCAAACCGTTTGGCTTATTATCAATCTGGCGTCTGAATCTGGTCCAACCGTTTATAATAACGATACAAGTGCATGAGGGCACGGGCGGCTCGCTTGACTGAAGGGTAGGCGGGGATGCCCCCTTTGCCGAGTTCTGCCCGTAAGCTCGCGCCCTGCGCCGCCAGCTCAGGATCGCCGCCCTCGGAGTCCACCACAAAGACCACAGGCTTCCTTTTGTTTCTCTGCTTCACCTGTTCGATCGTCTCCGAAATGGAATCGGGTCGGCTGGATGTGTGAAAGGCCATTCTTGGAATCAATCGACTCACGATAACCATACCCACAGCCGGTTCGGCACAAACAAGATCCAATATGGCTCCGAGGTAAGCTGGGCTTACAAAAGTCTGCCAGTCATCCAGGGGATTTCCCGCAATAGAACCTGCAGCCGGTACAGTCTTGCGAAGTTTTTTCATGGTCGCAGATGAAGGGAAGGGGACGTCGAGACCCTCGTGGATGCACACGTCGCTGCTGACGACGCTGGAGCCTCCGCCCCCGCCGATCAAGAAGGCCCCACGGCTGGTGGGTGGGGGCAAAAGTGCAAATGCAAAGACTGCATCCATCCACTCGTCGAGCGAATTCACCTGGATCACGCCCGTCTGACGAAAAACGGCCTCCCATATCACCTGCTCACCCGCCATTCCACCGGTATGAGAAGCTGCTGTGCGCGCGCCCACCTCGGTCTTGCCGCCCTTCCACACAATGATGGGTTTCCTTCTGCTTATCTCCCGTGCCAGTTCAAAGAACCTTCTTCCATCCTTCATGTTCTCAATGTAGAGGGCAATTACTCTGATGCCTTCGTCCTGTGCCATGAACTCGAGGAAGTCCAGAGTATCGAGAACCGTTCCATTGCCGACGCTTGCGGCTTTGTCTGTTCCGATGCCGAGGGAATGGGCATATTCGGTCAGGCGCTGCGTAATGGACCCGCTCTGCGAAATGACACCCAAAGGACCGGTCGCGCCGGGTATCGCTCCCCACGCGGTCAGGCCTGAAGCCGGGCAGTACGGGCCCATGCAGTTTGGGCCAATGACGAGAAGTCCTTTCTCCTTTGCGATGGAAGCAATCTGTACCTCAAGTTGCCTTCCTTGCTCTGTTCCGATCTCACTGAACCCGGAGGTCAGGATATGAATGT
>DASPQI010000418.1:0-11550 GCA_035625045.1 Syntrophales bacterium
GAGCAAGGCGAAAGAACAGGGCCTCATCCGTGCAGAGGGGAAAAACTATGTGCTTTTGGATGGGGATATCGCCCACTTCAGGTTTAATGTATGACGATTGTGCATTATTTCGGAATTTTACATCTTTTTCACAAAATAAAAGTGGATGGTTAAAGGAGGGAAAATAAACCATCCACCTCTATGTAAACTGAAAGGGATCATGATTTCTACCTTCCCTCTCAGATTATATGCAAAGGGGGTCGGCGGATGGCAAAGGAGGGAAAGGAAACCATCCACCGCTTTAAAATTAGAAAGCCTTCCTAACGTCAGGAGAACTAATCATCATGTGAAAAAAATTCAGGGAGAAAAAATTCCTCAATTTGGTCTGTAGCATATTCTTTCTTTTTCTGTACAATTGGTTGAAATTTGGTTGACGATTTTTCCATCACATTATTTTCAGTAATAAAAAATTCATATTCAAAACCGTACTCACCATAATCTGCACTCAACATCCTGTCTTCCTGATTTTTTTCTTTCTCTCTGTATTCTTTTTCCTCCTTTTTCATTTATGCACATAAGTAGTTTATCACAAATTAATGAGACCTCTGAGATCTACCTTTCATGATTGCTCTATCGGCTATTATTCCTAAAGGTCTCTTACGTTCTCAAGAGGTCTCTTTATTAAGTTGCACTTAAATATTGCAATATTTTTGCCAAGCTTATGTTTTTATCCCTCTCCGCAAATAAATAAAAATGATATTCATAATGATAGCAAATAAATCAATAAGTTACAAACTACACTAGTGACTATTTTATATATGTAATGTAAATGATTATTTAATAAGGTATGCATCGGCAAAACAAATTTGTGCGATATCCGCACAATTTATTTTCCCTATAATAAAAGATTCCTTGATAACGCAGTGCTTTAGACTATGTGCGATATACGCACATTATGTGTGATATTAGCACGTAATTATGTTGATAATCAATTAATATGCTTACCTATTTTTTTTTGTTCCCTTATAAATTTATATCGTGAAATGCTCAATTGTTTCGCAGCAATAGTCTTATTGCCGCCGCTTATCTCCAGCGCATTTTCAATTATTTTTTCTTTGATATCATTCATGATCTTTTCTGTGACGGATGTGTAATTTATTTCCCCGGAAGACAGAAGAGGAAGAAATTTTTCAATTTCGATCTTAAGATATCTCTGATCAGGCGTTACCTTTATTTCGGCAGGAAGATCATCAGCCGTAAGAATATTACCTGATTTCTGTAAGATCATAACCCGTTCAATAATGTTCTTCAGCTCCCGTACATTGCCTGGCCACGAATAGGCTTTCAAAATGTGCTCTGCTTCTTTACTGAATCCCCTGACTTTTTTACCGAATTTTCTATTGAACTCCTCCATATAATATCTCGCCAATAGAAGGATATCATCCGGTCTTTCCCGAAGCGGTGGGATAACAATGGGAACTACTCTTATCCTGTAAAAAAGATCCTCGCGAAATAAACCTTCACTCACCATCTTCGTAAGATCCATGTTTGTTGAAAAAATGAATCTGACGTCAATAGGTATATTTTCCGTTCCACCAAGCCTTCTTATATAACCATTTTCCAGCATTCTCAGAAATTTAACTTGTAATTGTATACTCATATCTCCCACTTCATCCAGCAATAAAGTGCCGCCGTTCGCATATTCTAGGAGACCGACTTTTCTTTTTCTTGCATCAGTAAAAGCTCCCGCCTCATATCCGAAAAGTTCACTTTCTAAAAGTGTCCCTGGAATAGCAGCGCAATTAACATCAACGAAGTGTTTTGAATGTCTATTGCTCTGTCTGTGAATAGCACGGGCAATTAATTCCTTGCCAGTGCCGCTTTCTCCTTGAATTAATATGTTTGTATTATGCGAGGCAATTTCTTCAATAACATGGAAGATGCCGGTCATTTTTTTTGATTTGCCGATAATATTATCAAATCCCAACAGTATATCTTCCCTCTCCTTCAGTTTTTCAACTTCTGTCTTTAGTGATTGCGCTTCAAGGGAAAGCATAGAGTGCATAATAGCGTTGTCATATGAAGTAACGGCATTCTTAACGAGGACATCCAGGATATTAATTTGATCCTGTGAATAGCCGCCTGATCGCTTGGCAATATATAATGCACCTTTAAATTTGTCCTTTATATGAAGAGGAAAGACGATTTCGGAAGGATAGTCATCATAAATGGGATATTTTGTGGACCATGTCTCGTCGGACTCACGCCGAACCACTATGGTGTCTGTATCCATCGCCTGGCTGATAATGCTTTTCCCTATCTTCTCATCATAAGCCTTTCTGTCCTCTATAAATACTTTCCCGCCATCATTGATGAGGCATCGATCCTTTTCAATATCCAGAAAATATATGAGAACCTTGTCTGCCCTGGCTATTTTGAGTGCACTCTCATTAAGAATGACGAGGATACGATTATCAAGAACACGACTTAAGTTTATCTCAGACACAGCTCCTTGAAGAACCATCAACTGACGAATTTTTTCCGCGTTCGTCTCAAACAGTCTGGCGTTATGAATGACAATACTTATCTGGCTTGCATACGTTAAGAAAAGGTTGATTTCCTCAAGGAAGAAGTTTGTCTCTTCCTTACACCACGCAGCAATAGTGCCGATCACCTCATCACTTATTTTTAGGGGTGCACAAATAATAGAGCCTTTATTAAGGATCTTTGTCAACATCCGGTCGGTTACTGTAATTCTTGGATCAGTTGCTGCATCTTCAACGGCTATGAGTTGACCTGATATAGCCACCTTTGTCGATAAACAATCATGCTCTTCAATATTAAGAGCAACAGAAAAGGCCTTCTTCGTCTCCTCGGGATTGTAATTCTTTACGACCTTGGTTTCCAAGTATTGCTTCGTTTCATCAAAGAGCCGGATGATCCCCATATCGAAGCCTATCGTATCGACAACCTCATCCAAGATTTTGGCCAAGATTTCATCCAAATTGGACGGTGCGGTGAGAAAAGTACTTATGCGGAATATACTTTTCAGCAGTTTGTCCTTATCGAGCAAAGGAGCAACTAATGCTCTGAACTGGTAATCATTTTCATTATCTGCTTTTGCCATCGAAACAGTCTACTCCTAATTATCAACTCTCACACAGTGTAACACTGAGGCTGTATTGCCTTGCTGCTATATCCTTCATAGCCGCGGTCTACTTAGTTTTTTATATCCACCTTAATACATAGCTCTCTGCGCAGTAAACGGAGGTGTTTACGCCCGCTGCCGGATTCAAGATTATCAGCTCTTATCGTATGCGTAGAACTGCATAGAAAACGTAGCCCTTCCCTGGGTTGCCGAACGCAGGTCGGTTGAATATCCAAACATTTCTTTCAGGGGAACCTTGGCCTTGATTTCACTTATCATACCCTTTGTTGCGATGGCTTGAATTTCCCCTCGTCTCGCATTTATATCTCCGATAACTTCACCCATAAATTCACCAGGTGTAATGACATCAACCATCATGATCGGCTCAAGCAACACAGGATCGGCCTGCAGGCATCCATTTTTTACGGCAGACGCCGCCGCAATTTTATAACCGAGCGTTGTAGACTCCCCTTCTCTAAAAGACCATCCATTTACAATAATCCTGACATCCACGATGGGATAACCGCTTACCACCCCGCTCAGGGTTGCTTCCTGAATACCCTCTTCGATAGCATTATAGAATTCCTCCGGTATAACTGTCTCATCGCTCTGTCTTCTAATCTCATTACCCTCCCCTCTATTTTTAGGTTCGAGTATTAACCGAACATGCCCATAGTGCTTTTTTTCTCCCAATTCTTTCTCAAAGAGGCCTTCAACCTCCACCCTCTTTTGAATAGTTTCACGGTAGACAACCCTGGGTTTACCAACATTGACATGAGCATTAAATTCCCTTTGCAGCCTGTCAATAAGAATTTCAAGATGAAGCTCTCCCATACCTGAAACCACGGTTTGGGCCGTCTCTTCATTGTATTTTACCTTAATTGTGGGATCCTCCTCCATCAGCTTGGTTATTGCCACAGCCAATTTTTCTTGATCTGCCGGCGTTTTGGCCTCAATAGCCTGACTGATAACAGGCTCATAAAACTCTATAGGCTCAAGAAGAATCGGATGAGATTCATCACAAATAGTGTTTCCGGTAGTTGTATCTTTAAGACCCACAACAGCTACAATATCTCCCGCTCCGCACTGATCAATTCTTTCCCTCTTGTTGGCATGCATCTTCAAGAGCCTTGCAATCTTGTCTTTCTTACCAAGACTGGCATTATATACGTCATCTCCAACCTTCATCTGTCCCGAATATACCCTCAGATAACTTAACTTTCTTCCTTCGTCCTGTGCGATTTTAAATGCGAGGGCTGCAAGGGGCTCTTTGTAATTGCTGTGCCGCATCTCTTCATATTTGGTCACGGGGTTGATGCCCGTAACTGGCGGTATTTCCTCCGGCGATGGAAGAAAATGAACAATAGCATCCAGTACAGGCTGAATACCTTTGTTTCTCAGGGCAGTGCCGCACATAACAGGAACCGCTTTCAAGGAAATGGTAGCCTTCCTGACGGCCTGTATGATTTCCTTATTCGGGATTTCAGTCCCTTCCAAATATTTCTCTGCAAGGTCATCATCCATTTCAGCAAGTGATTCAATCAGCTTCTCTCTGTATGCTTTAACTTGCTGGGATATTTCGGACGGGACATCTGATAATGTAAAAGTCAACCCAAGTGTGGAGATATCCCAAGTAATAACCTTTTGTCTAATCAGATCTATAACCCCTCTAAAATTTTCTTCCTGACCAAAAGGTATTTGAATTAGTAATGGTAGCGAATTAAATCTTTCTCCCATTGTCTTTACAGTACCAAAATAATCGGCGCCTACCCTGTCCATCTTATTGATAAAAGCAATCTTGGGAACGCCGTATTTATCCGCCTGGTGCCATACAGTTTCAGATTGCGGCTCAACACCGCCAACAGCGCAAAACACAACCAATGCCCCATCAAGAACTCTCAGGCACCTCTCAACTTCCATCGTAAAATCTACATGGCCGGGTGTATCAATAATCCGGATTTCATGATTTTCCCAGGTACAGGTTGTAACAGCCGAAGTAATCGTAATCCCCCTTTCCTGTTCCTGAGGCATCCAGTCCATGGCAGCCTCTCCATCATGGACTTCACCCATCTTGTATAATTTCCCAGTATAAAAAAGGATTCTTTCCGTCACGGTAGTCTTACCGGCATCTATGTGCGCTACAATACCGATATTTCTTATTCTTGATAGTTTCGTTTTTGAAGCCATAGGCTTTTTCCGGCAGTTTATCTTCTTTTTCTTGACGTCATTCTTCTTATGAGCCGGACGCCAACAAGTCTTTATTCATAACAAACGGCTGTGAAGTATCAATATGCCCTTTAATAGATTCTATTGTTTTTCCATCTACCATCAACTTTACTCTTTTTATACTGCTGATATTACGCGTAAGTGTGTTAGTCAGCGAATATACCGTTGCCATTTCACTGGCACTGCCGCCCGGATGGTATTTGATAAGATTCTGGTCAAAACTGACATACGCCGTTTGCTTATTATCTATCTTAATACTCTCCAGAGTAACCTTTTCGGGAAAGGTGTTTATCAATTTTGTTTTAGAACCGTCCAGCAAAGCCTTGACAAGTTCTTTAGCCTTATCCTCCGCATTTTCCTCTTTGGGAATATATCTCTTTTCCGGCACTAAAAATCTTTCATTTGCATCGGAAAAATACAGGACGACCTCCTGTTTTTCCTTCTTTGCGACATTATTTTTGGTCGGTGGAAATATATATTCAAAGAGGATTATAAAGAAAAGAATTAGACATACAAAAATTGTAGTAATAATTAAAAAAAGAAAAGATTTTCTCATTCGTTTCTTTTTCCTCTTGACTTTTATCTCGTCTGTTCTTCTTTTTCTCTTTGTAACCATTGTCAGTTATTCTCCTTGGCTGCTAAAAGCGGCGATAATGTAAGGTATTTTTGCAGCACTGTCAAGTAAGATGAACTCATTTAAGAGTCAAATTTTATCGGAAGATAGGAAGCTACATTTCACTTATGGGATGGTTTCGCTCTGGTACAAGGGCAGACGGTTGAATAGTTTATTGAAGTTTTAATCCTGCATCACACGCTGATGCATAATAACAGAATATTCTCGTCTCTATTTCGTATTGTTGTTGCTGCCTCCATTCACCCACCAGTCACTTTTATCTTTGAACCACCATTGTGAAGAATCAGTCTCAATAATGCTGTCAGCCAGCTTCTTTGCCGTTTCTGTACAGAGCCGCCTGCTTGCAAATTCAATCCAGTCATTAGTGTATTTATTACCCAGGTCTCCGTATTCCTTTAACTGGAGTATAAGAGCCAGCTGGTCGGCATCGTGGGCAATAAGAGCTTCTTTTGTTTTCTTTTCATTAAATTCATTGATCGCGGATGTGATTTCATCGCCGAAGAACAATGTCTCCGTTAGTTCTTTTACGGCTCTTTCTTCATGCACTGTTACATATTTTTTATACATGTAATTCATATCCCCGGTTCTTGCCTCGGGAAGATCATGAACAAGGCACATCTTGAGCAGCTTTAATTCGTCAACATCTGTTTCCAGCTTACTTAGGGCATATCCGATAAAAATAGTCCTCAAAATATGTTCAGCCACTGATTCGCAACCGGAACCTAAAAACCGAAAACCCGTCCTGGGTGTCTTCTTCAACATCCCCACTTCAAATAAAAAATTCGCTATGTCAATCATGTTGCTCCCTTTTTATTATATTGATTCTGTTATCCATCATATCTGAGATTCTTTTTATTTGCATCTGGAGCGATGCAACGCCATCAGGTTTCATTGACAGCAACTTATCGATCTGAAATTTCCAGTACTCCAACATTGATATCTCGTTTTCTTTCAATTTTTTATCAAACCTCACCTGGAACTCTTTGATAAAAGCCTGATTCTTCCCAACATCGACCATAGTCATTTCCCCATTCATAAATCTGACATTAAAAAACGGTTTATTATATCACTTATCATCTTTCTTGCAACCACTGATATTAAACATTGAACATGGTAATCTCCATCAACTCAATGATATTGATATTTTGCTTTGCACAGTTGTTTAATTATGCTAATAAAAAAACAATTACATATATATTAAAGCTACTTTTTACATAATTATACAGTATTATGATGAGGAATAATCATGGATAATTCCCGCATACCAGTTTTTTGTCTCCTTTTTCTTTCTTTTATTATCCTTACTGCCACCTGTGAAGGCGTCTTTGCACAGGAGGATACAGCCCATCTCTCATTTGAAAAAACAGCCCCCTCGAAAGTAAAAACCCGCACCTATGTAGTCAAAGAGGGCGACTGGCTATTCGGCATAATGCAGAGTAAAGCAGGACTTACAATGCACCGGGCTACCATTATAAAGAAACTCAACCCCAGCATAAAAAATATTAACAGAATATATCCCGGGCAAGTATTGATTCTCCCTGAAATAGAGCCGCCAGCCGTTGCCGATAGGGACGGTTCTTCACCGTCAGAAGCTTATACAATAAGAAAAGGCGATTCCATAACGCGAATTGCCATTCGTCAATTTCAATTGACTAAATTGTCAGAGGTCGTAAAAACCGTAAATGAGATTAAGAAGCTGAATCCGGAAATTAAGAACTATGACTTAATTTATCCCAGGGAGATATTACGACTTCCACGAAGAAGCATAGTCATCGCAAAGCAAGAGACAAAAGTTTCAGAAGCCGAATCTCCCGCTCAAATTGAAGAGTCATCAAAAGAAAAACAGCCTGTATTGCCGGAAACTCGTTTGGCTGTTATACGGCACGTGATCGGAAGAATGAACGGTTCCTTGATAACAACGGGAAAGTATTATATTCCGATTCCCACAGTTGGTCAAGTGACCATTGACTGTGCCACAATACCGGCTGTTGAACTTGATGACGGAAATATAATATTGTTGGATTTATTTAATCGCATACCTGATACTCTTAAAAATATGATCCAGGCAAACTGGAAAAATTATCATCCAATAAAGATCAGTGACCTTGAGAGTACTGCCACCACTCTTCAAAAGATTATCAGCGTATCGAAGACATATAAAATGACTAAGAGGACAACACCCTACATCATTGGGAATAATCCGCCTCTCCAGCTTTCCCTTGAATGGATGATCGCGAAAAGTTCATCAGAGGGCGTACCTTATCTGCAGGGGCTGTCGTTTATTACGGGTAATGATCAGCTCCTGCCTAAACCCATGATCTCATACGCCGAAAGAAACGGCCTGATCGTTACGGAAATCCTGGTTGGAAATGGCATAGTAAGCGCGTCGGATGAGGAATACACAATTCCAGAGGTACCGGTAATGAACACCGGTACCAACATAGAACTAATCAATGCGCTTCTTAACGAACTCGGTTATCCGACATCTAAAGACGCTGAAATAGGAATCTTTGATACAACCAAAGAAGGTTTTAATGTATCTGTAAAGGCAGATTTAACTGTAAAAAAAGAGGATAAACAAATAATTATTCTCTCAAAAAAGATCCCCCAGCAATTCATTGACAATTTGAAAAACAGGGGCATGGATACTCTCTTCATAGAAGAGGGAGAGACCAGAAAAGTAGTAATCGGAAAGGTCTTGCAAGCCATAAATATTCCATTCTCATTTAATAGTTTTTCATTCTCAATCCCTGAAAAAATCGATAACCCAAAGGCCACCATAACCTTTCCTGCCTTTAAAATAGCACGTGATAAAGAATATTTTTATTTGATTGATTTTGACATTGATCGCAACATATACGCACTACTTAATGATAGATGGGAAGTAGACGTCGTGAAATATTGACGTCCTCGTAAAAAGTTCCCGACGGAGTCAAAAGCATCGGGATAGATGCTGTTGTCTAAGTAAATCACGAACTGTCTTCACAGGATTAAAGGTTTCAATGGGCACTTCGATAAAGGCTGTATTCCAGAAAGCCATTGCCCCATTCCACAGGCCGGGAAGCTCAAGTGCCCTCAGGTCTCTACCCTTCTCAGATTTCTGTGAGATGAAATAAGAATTTATATCGACGAATTCAAAAAGATCAAATTTATCGGATCGATAGTCTCTTACACCGCATACCAGATCGACAGGATTGAAGTGTGTCGCCGATGACCAGAGGGCCTTCTGCTCCGGTGACCTTAAATCAATCTGGGATTCTTCTACGATCTGCAGTGATTGTGTCCCGTCTCCCTCGTTTACCCAGAAGGGCCCCCCGCCCGGCTCCCCTTCGTTTTTTACCATGCCGCATACTCTGATCGGCCTGTTTAGTTTTTTATAAATAAAAGCGCACTTCTCAGAGAAGGATGACGCTTCAAGCCATACAGGCATAACAATATTAAGTCTCTTTTCACAAAAAGATATCATATCGTCAATTGCACCATTGCCCGCCTCTCTTTCACTAATGAGGCGCAGGAATTTAAATATCTCATTCTGAAGTAAGACGAGATAGCCGCCCAGTACCTTCTTATATAATGTTGTAACCGGCTTTAACCTGTCGGGGACAACATTATCGATATTTTTTAGGTATATGATGTCTCCATCTATACTGTTCAGGTTATTGAGAAGCGCTCCGTGTCCGCCGGGTCTGAAAACAAGATTCCCCTGTTGATCCCGAAACGGATAATTTCCCAAATCAACGGCTATGGTATTGGTAGAGGATTTCTGGGTGGAGAATTTAACATCATATTTGACGTTATACTTTTCTTCATAATCCTTCTTAACCCGCAATAAATAATTACCCACGTCTTTTTGATGCTCTTCGGAGAATGTAAAATGGACTTGACATAAATGGCCGGCATCTTTTGTATACAGAGCCGCTTCAACCAGATGCTCTTCGAGGGCAGTGCGATTACCATCCGGATAGGTGTGGAATTTCAGTAAGGCCTTGGGTAGGTTCCCGTAATTCAAACCTTTTGACGTGAGAATATATGCAAGGATATCGGCGTATCTATTGCTTTTGATCATATCTTCGATATACTCACCATCCCGTGAGACAACTCTACTTAAATCGCTAAAAAATGCGAATTTTTTCAAGTCTCCGGAAAACTTTTGACCTTCTCCTGAATCTAATCCGCCCTTCTCAAGATATATATACCAATCTCTGAACATGCGGCTCGCCGCACCGGAAGCCGGCACAAACTTCAGCATCCTGCCCTTGCAAGCTTCTTCTTCATGCAATGCCGTTATTGACTTCAGATCATCTTCCGGAATGTTAATGATGCCGTCATTAATTGTACAGGGCCTGTTCAATTTGACTGGGAAGACACCTCTTTTGAAAAGGTCGATTTGTTTCAACACCTGATCAACAGTCAACCCTTCTTTTTCGATTTGTCTCATATCCGATTCGGTAAATATCACGCCAGACAATTGACCACACTCCTCTCAGTCATGTTTCGAATAAACATCTTACCCTTTTATTTGCTATCTCTTTTTAAACTTTTTTATCAGGCCTTTGCGAAGCCGGTTCTTTTCCCGCAATAATCGCGATACATCTTTTTGTCTTCTTGTAACTTTTTCTTTTGACATCTGCATTCCTATTCCCTTATTAAAATAATTGTCCCTCGGATGCCAGTTTCTCCGGTGTCATCGGGATGGTCATTTCATATAAGGTCATGCTCTCGCAAGGTCGCGAACGAGATCCCTCGCCTGCCGATACCGTGCCTCTCTATCCTTGACAAGCAGTTTATCAATAATGGCAACATACGATTCCGGTATACTAGGAGCCAGGACCCTCATTGGAACGGGCGCAGCATTGGTTATATTGTATAAGATCGTAGCACTGCTGTCCCCCTGAAATGGTTTTTCACCTGTGAGAAGCTCATAAAATACTACACCGAGTGAAAAAAGATCCGAGCGACCATCCGCAATCTGCCCGGCAATCTGTTCTGGTGACATATAGCTGATCGCGTCTGTGTGCGCCCTGGTCGGAGTCTTGGACGACGCTATTATTCTGGCAATTCCAAAATCCGTAACTTTTACATATCTGCTCTTCAAAACCATAATGTTTGACGGCTTAATATTGCCATGAACAACTCCACGGCTGTGGGCATAATCAAGGGCATTAGCAACTGAAGCAATAATCTTCTTTATATCACTAATGGCTAACAGGTTCTCCTTCCGGCAGTACTGCGTGACGTCTGTCCCATCAAACAACTCCATAGCCATGTATGCAAGGTCATAGTCTTCACCGACATCGTAGATGGTTGCGATATTAGGATGGGAAAGTCCTCCTGCAGACTCTGCCTCTCTGAAAAATCTCTTTTTCACCTCTTCAATCTGCCCGGCATCGATCTCTCTATACCTCAAGGTCTTTATAACCACTTCCCTGTTTATCTTGGGGTCTCTGCCCAGATAGACATTTCCTATGGATCCCTTGCCCAGCTCTTTAGTAATTTCATAACGGCCGATATTCGGCTTCTTTTGAGCGCTGTCACTGAGTTCTTCAGCATCTCCTTTCTCAAT